>NZ_VDHB01000048.1:0-11758 GCF_006227735.1 Testudinibacter sp. 'clade 2' | reverse complement strand
GATTGTGCTCATTTTAAACGACAACTCAAAATATAAACAAAGATCAACAGACCCTATTACGAGAAGTGCGGTGTGGTAGCCCATTGCTGACCAAAGGGGCATAGTAGACAAAGGCAATTGACCGCACTTTTATGTGACATAGATCACACTTATTTATCAATCCGTAAATAAATGTGATCTATGTCACATTTCTGAAATCTATTTATAAATATTTAATGTGATGCTAATCACAAATTAAATCGATAAAATTTCGCTTTCTATACTAAGCATGCTAATTTTCCACCATTGTCAATATCGTACTTTTTATGTACGTTTGAACGTCCCGTTAAAAGACCTTTAACCTAACGCTGAGGTGAACAATGTTATCTGCTAATGTAAAAGTGAAAGTCCAAAATTTTGGTCGCTTTCTGTCAAATATGGTGATGCCGAATATTGGGGCATTTATTGCGTGGGGTTTTATTACCGCACTTTTTATTCCGACCGGTTGGGTTCCGAATGAAACCTTAGGGGCGTTGGTTGGTCCGATGATCACCTATTTGCTGCCGTTACTGATCGGTTATACCGGCGGTAAATTGGTCGGCGGTGATCGTGGGGCGGTGGTCGGTGCGATTACCACCATGGGGGTGATCGTCGGTTCTGATATTCCGATGTTCTTAGGCGCCATGATTGCCGGACCGTTGGGCGGTTATGCGATCAAGAAATTCGATAGATGGGTTGACGGTAAAATCAAGAGCGGTTTTGAGATGTTGGTCAACAACTTCTCCGCCGGGATTATCGGTATGCTGTGTGCGCTGCTGGCATTGGTGCTGATTGGGCCTGCGGTGAAAGCACTTTCCGTGGCATTGGCTGCCGGGGTCGATTTATTGGTGAATGCCGGTTTGTTGCCATTAACTTCAATCTTTGTCGAGCCGGCGAAAGTCTTGTTCCTGAACAATGCGATTAACCACGGCATCTTTACTCCGTTGGGCGTGCAACAATCAACAGAATTTGGTCAGTCCATTTTCTTCCTGATTGAAGCTAACCCGGGTCCAGGTTTAGGGATTTTATTAGCTTATATTTTCTTTGGGCGCGGCAGTGCGAAGCAAACCGCCGGTGGTGCTGCAATTATCCACTTCTTCGGTGGTATTCACGAAATCTATTTCCCTTATATCCTGATGAAGCCACGCTTAATTTTAGCGGTAATCGCCGGTGGTATGGTCGGTGTGTTGACGTTAGTGCTGTTTAATGCAGGTTTACGTGCGCCAGCCTCACCGGGTTCCATCTTTGCGGTGTTGTTGATGACGCCACCACCAGCTTTTGTTGGCGTGATCACCTCGGTTATTGCTTCTTGTGCCACCTCGTTTGCTGTTGCTTCTTTCTTGCTGAAAACCGATAAACAAGTAGGCGAAGCGGTCTCTTTGGAAGACGCAACATCGCAAATGAAAGCGATGAAAATGGGCAGCGGTAAAACCGAATTGAGCGGTGCTGACTATAACACACTGAAAACCATTTATGTCTCTTGTGATGCGGGGATGGGTTCCAGTGCGATGGGCGCCAGCATGCTGCGCAAAAAAGTGCAGGCGGCAGGCTTGGATATCCGTGTGGTCAACTGTGCGATCAATGATTTGCCCGCCGATGCCCGCTTAGTCATCACCCACAAAGATTTGACCTTGCGCGCCAAACAACAAGTGCCGGAAGCAACCCATTTATCCTTAACCAATTTCTTGGATAACCCGTTCTACGACAGCTTGGTCAGTGATATTGTCGATAAATCCGGCGCCGCACAAGTCGGTATAGAGGAAGAAAGTGCGGTTGAGGCAGAACAACCGTCTGCTTTCAAACTGCAAAAAGAACAAATTTTCTTAGGCTTAACTGCTGCCACCAAAGAAGAGGCTATCCGTTTTGCCGGCGAGCAATTGGTGAAAGCCGGATTTGCCAAACCGGATTACGTGCCGGCAATGTTCGAACGTGAAAAACTGGTTTCAACCTATCTGGGCGAAGGTGTGGCGGTACCGCACGGCACGATTGAAGCCAAAGACGAAGTGATTAAAACCGGCATTGTGTTCTGTCAATATCCTGACGGCGTACAGTTCACCGATGAGGAAGACGGCGTTGCCAAACTGGTGATCGGGATTGCGGCGAAAAATAACGAACACATTGCAGTGGTGACTTCGATCACCAGTGCGTTGGACAGCGAAGAATCGATCGAACTGCTGACCACCACTACCGATGTGGAGCAAGTGCTGGCGTTATTGAAATAATCAACTGAGTAAAGGAGAGATGTTTCTGAATGAGTGCTCGATTTAAATAATGTAGGGGCGCATTGAATGCGCCCAAACCGCACTTTGCATTTTTTCTTTATAGATTAATCTCTTTCTCTTTACAAAAAGGATAGAAAAATGAAAGCATTACATTTTGGCGCCGGCAATATCGGGCGCGGCTTTATCGGAAAACTACTGTCTGATTCCGGCATTCACGTCACCTTTGCCGACGTCAACGACACAGTGATTGATCTGCTGAACCAGCAACAAGCCTATGACGTGAAAATCGTCAGCGAACAACAAAGTAAAATTGAACAAGTGGCGCCGGTTGACGGCATCAACTCAAAAAACAGTGAACAGATTATCGAAAAATTCAATCAGGTCGATTTAGTCACCACCGCAGTGGGCCCGAATGTGTTGGCGCTGATTGCGGCGACGATTGCTAAAGCCTTGGAAATGCGTTTTGCCGCGGGCAATACAAAGTATTTGAATATTATCGCCTGTGAGAATATGGTGCGCGGCACCACGTTCTTAAAAGAAAAAGTGCGGTCGCATCTGAACCCGGATTACCATAGCGCACTGGAGCAATATATCGGTTTTGTCGATTCTGCGGTGGATCGCATTGTGCCGCCGGTGGCTGCGAATGCGGAAAATCCGCTGCTGGTGACGGTGGAAGCGTTCAGCGAATGGATTGTGGATCAAACCCAATTCAAAGGCGATATTCCCAAAATTAACGGTATGGAACTGACCGATAATCTGATGGCGTTTGTCGAGCGCAAGCTGTTTACGTTAAACACCGGACATGCGGTCACCGCCTATTTAGGCAAATTAAGCGGACATCATTTAATCCGTGAAGCGATTGAAGATGAAGCAATTAAACAGCAAGTGCGCTCGGTGATGCAGGAAAGCGGTGCGGTGTTGATAAAACGTTACGGTTTCGAGCAAGAGAAACATTTCGCCTATATCGAAAAAATCCTGAAACGTTTTGCCAATCCGTATCTGCCGGACGATGTCGATCGGGTCGGGCGCGAACCGATCCGTAAACTCAGCCCGAACGATCGCTTGATCAAACCGCTGAACGGTACGATTGAATATGGTTTGCCGCATGATAATTTAGTGAAAGCGGTTGCTGCTGCGCTGCATTATCGTAACGAAACTGACCCACAGGCAGTTGAATTGCAAACCTATATTGCGGATAATGGCGTGCTGCAAGCCGTGCAGCATTACACCGGCTTAGGCGAAAGTGCGGTAGTTGCGGCGATTGTCGCTGATTACCAACAATTAAACTAAATCAAGGATTGATGATTTAACCCTATGTCCCCGTCGCAAGAACAGTCTGTTTACGAGCAGCTACAAGATATTCCCACACTACGGGGCTTGGTCACCGCTGCCGTGAATATTTTTGATCACGACGTGGATCAACTGATGCAACGGGTTTTCCGCAAAACGGATTTTGCGGTGAAATCCGTCGTGGATTCTTTGCTTGGAAGCCACGGTCCGCTAGCGGAGTTAAACGTGCGGCTTAAAGTGCTGCTCGGTTTAGGCGTATTGGAAACCGCAACTTTCCATGATATCGAACACTATCTGGCTTTAAAAGTGCGGTTAAACAACGAAAGCCAGGAATATGCGCTGTCATCGGCGCTAACGCTGGAGTTTTTGCAGCAACTGCATTCGGTGCAAGACAAAGCGATGTTACTAAAATTGGAAAAAGAGCTGCAATTGACGGCATCGGGCGTGCAAGACAACAAAGATTCGCTGTTGCTGCAAGTCAAAACCCTGCGCAGCGAAAAAATCCTGCGTTCTTATCTGCTGCTTTCGATCAGCACCCTTTGTGAACAGTTACAGATTGAAAGCCCGTTGTAATCCTGCGCTAAGCGAAGCTATCCGAACGATAGCTTGCTTTTTCAACGATAATCACTAAAATCAGCCCAATATTTTTGATTGTCGAGGATTCTACTATGACCGCACTTTTCAACCGCACTTTACCCAAAGTGGTGCTGCACGAACATATCGAAGGCTCAGTCGCACCGCACTTGGCATTGCAACTGGCGGAAAAATACCAAGTGCGGTTGCCGCCGAATTTTTTATATCAAGCGGGCGAATATGATGCGCAGGATTTCCCAAATGGGCGCTATCGTTATGATGAATCAGATTTTCGCGAGTTTGTGAAAACCTATGATACCGTCGCCGATCTGGTGCGTGATGCGCAAGATTACTATTGGGTGACCAAAGACTATCTCAGCCGCAATGCCAAACAGGGGCTGATTTACTGCGAGCTGATCACCTCTGCCTTTCATATGTGCACCAGCGTTGACGAACACGGCAACACCGCTTGGTCGGCACAGCGTTACCACGACATTATGCAAGGCATTGAACAAGCGATTGCCGAAGTGCGCTCAGAGTATGGCACCGAAACCCGTTTGCATGCCTGTGGCGTACGCCATCTGCCTTATGCGGATATGTTGGCGAGCGCCGCATTTATTGCGCAACATCCGCGCGCCTCAGTGACCGGATTTAACATCGCCGGCAATGAAAAAGCCGGGAAGTTTGCCGATTTTGCTGAATTACATCAATTGGTTGCCGATATTCCGCTGCCGAAATCCTATCACGCCGGCGAAATTTGTGGCGCAGAAAGTGTATGGCAGGCGATCCAGTGCGGTGCGGTCAGAATCGGTCATGGCATTGCCTCGATTCAGGATGCTGAATTAATCAATTTATTGATTGAACAGCAAATTACCTTAGAAATTTCCCCCAGCAGCAACCGAATTTTAGTGCCGGAATTGCGGGCTTCGCTGGCCGAGCATCCGCTGCGTAAATTGTATGATGCCGGGGTGCGGGTCTGCATCAACACCGATGATGCCGGGCTATTCGGCACTGATATTGAAAAAGAGTATCGGATTGCGGCACAGCAATTTGGCTTCTGCCGTGCCGAGTTGCTGGACATCAGCCTGTGCGCTTTAGAGTGTGCCTTTGTGGAAAGTGCGGTCAAAGCGCAACTGATCCAACAGGTTTATCAGCAATTTTCCGCACAAGATTGGCAACAGCTTGCCGACCTTATCCAAACTTGCCCGAATCCAGCGCTAAAAGTGCGCTTGCAGCAGCGCTTGGCCTATCGTCAATAATCTTCTATCAGGGCGGTATTTTAGTCGCCCTGCAATTTAAAATCCGATCCAGCTCACATTCTGTCATAAATCCGGTTCTGTTTTCAGATTTTCTTCTCTAGAATGTTTCCAAATCTCATCGAAACGTTTCGATGAAAAGTGCAGAAAAGAAAATTAAGGATACCAGATGAAGAAAACCGCACTTTTAAATGCGCAACTGTCGCATTTGATCGCCACCCTCGGGCATACCGACAGTTTGACGGTGTGCGATGCCGGTTTGCCCATTCCAGACAGCATTGAGCGGGTTGATTTGGCGCTGACCGCCGGCGTACCGCACTTTGTGCAAACGGTTGCGGTGGTGACCGAAGAATTATTTGTCGAAAGTGCGGTGCTGGCGGAGGAGATTAAAACTCAAAATCCAGAAGTGCATCAAGCGTTATTACAACAGCTGAAACAACTGGAACAGCAACAAGGCAATAAAATTGCGCTGGATTATGTCAGCCATGAAGAGTTTAAAGCGTTGAGTTGCCAATCAAAAGGCATTGTGCGCAGCGGCGAATGCACGCCTTACGCCAATGTGATTCTGCATTCCGGCGTGCCGTTTTAAGGGGAAACTGAATGCAAGCACAAACCTTATTACGCATACAAGGCATTGATAAATCCTTTCCCGGCGTGAAAGCATTGAGCAACGCCTGCCTGAATGTGTATGCCGGGCGGGTGATGGCGTTGATGGGCGAAAACGGCGCCGGCAAATCGACCCTGATGAAAGTGTTGACCGGCATCTACAGCAAAGATCAAGGCACGATTGAATATCTGGGCAACGCGGTGGCATTCAAGGGCCCGAAAGAGTCGGAAGAGGCAGGGATCAGCATTATCCATCAAGAATTGAACCTGATTAACAACCTGACGATTGCAGAAAATATTTTTCTCGGCTGCGAATTTGTCAACCGATTCGGCAAAATAGATTGGGCTAAAATGTATCGGGAAGCCGACAAATTGCTGGCGAAGCTCGGCGTGAAACACAGCAGTCGTACCTTGGCAGGCGAGCTGTCGATCGGCGAATTACAAATGGTGGAAATTGCCAAAGCGATCAGTTTTAAATCGCGGGTAATTATTATGGACGAACCGACCGATGCGTTGACCGACACCGAAACCGAGTCGTTGTTTAAGATTATTCGTGAATTGACCGCCGAAGGCTGCGGTATTGTTTATATTTCGCATCGGATCAAAGAGATTTTTGAGATTTGCGACGATGTGACCGTGCTGCGTGACGGCGAATTTATCGGCGAAAGTGCGGTGGCGGATCTGAATGAAGACCGTCTAATTGAAATGATGGTCGGTCGCCGCTTGGACGAATACTACCCGCATTTAGAAAAAGCCTGTGGCGAAACACGCTTGACGGTCAGCAATCTGTCCGGTAGTGGCGTGCACAATGTCAATTTTACGCTGTATGCCGGCGAAATTCTGGGCGTTTCCGGTTTGATGGGCGCCGGTAGAAGCGAACTGATGAAAGTGATCTACGGCGCATTGCCGAAAACCGCAGGCGAAGTGCGGTTGAATGGCAAACTCGTGGAAAATCGCAGCGAACAAGACGGTTTGCAAAACGGGATTGTGTACATCTCCGAAGATCGCAAAGGTGACGGTTTGGTGTTGGGGATGTCGGTGAAAGAGAACATGACCCTGACCGCACTTCAGCATTTTTCCCAATATGGCTATATCCAAAAAGGCGCAGAACGCTTGGCGGTCGATGATTTCATCTTGTTGTTCAATATCAAAACCCCAAGCCGCGATCAACAGATCGGACTACTGTCCGGCGGCAACCAGCAAAAAGTGGCGATTGCCAAAGGCTTGATGACCCGTCCGCAGGTGCTGATTCTGGACGAGCCGACCCGCGGCGTCGATGTCGGGGCGAAAAAAGAGATCTATCAATTGATCAATAAATTTAAAAACGAAGGGCTGAGTATTATTTTGGTCTCTTCGGAAATGCCGGAAGTGTTGGGCATGAGCGATCGGATTTTGGTGATGCACGAGGGCGAAATAAGCGGCGAATTTATGCGCGGCGCGGCGACACAAGAGCAGCTGCTGGCGGCGGCAATCGGCAAAACGGTCACAACTGATTTGAGGTAAACGGAAAAATGGTCACGACAACAAAAAAGACAACTTTTAATTTGAAGGGATTTTTAATCGAACAACGTTCGATTATTGCACTACTGGTATTGGTGTTTATCGTTTCGCTGCTGAATCCCAATTTCTTCAGCATAGATAACATTTTAAATATTCTGCGTCAAACTTCGGTGAATGCAATTATCGCAGTCGGCATGACCTTTGTGATTTTGATTGCCGGAATTGACCTGTCGGTCGGTTCGGTGTTGGCGCTGACCGGCGCTTTCGCCGCCACCATGGTCGGCTTGGACATCTCGATTTTTATCGTGGTGCCGGTGGTGTTGATTGCCGGGCTGCTGCTTGGCGGCGTCAGCGGTTTGATTGTCGCCAAAGGCAAAGTGCAGGCGTTTATTGCCACTTTGGTCACCATGACCTTATTGCGCGGTGTCACCATGGTTTACACCGACGGTCGTCCGGTCAGCACTGGTTTTTCCGACAGTGCCGATCAATTTGCGTGGATTGGCACGGGCTATTTGTTCGGTATTCCGGTGCCGATCTGGATTATGGTGTTGGTGTTTGCGGTCGCATGGTACATTTTGCAGCACACCCGCATGGGGCGCTACATCTATGCGTTGGGCGGCAACGAAGCAGCAACCAAATTGTCCGGCATTAATGTCACCAAAATCAAACTGTTCGTGTTTGCCGCCAGTGGCATGTTGGCTGCATTGGCCGGGCTGATTGTCACCTCGCGTTTATCGTCGGCACAACCGACTGCCGGGGTCAGCTATGAACTGGATGCGATTGCGGCAGTGGTGGTGGGCGGCACCAGTTTAATGGGCGGCAAAGGGCGTGTGATGGGAACCTTAATCGGAGCGTTGATTATCGGTTTCTTAAATAATGCGCTCAATATTTTAGATATTTCATCTTACTATCAGATGATAGCAAAAGCGGTGGTTATTCTGGTTGCGGTACTGGCGGATAACTATTTGGGTAACAAAAGTCTTAAGGCATAAATTTTAGTCATCACATAAGCACTGTAAAGTGCGGTTTAATTCACCTTAACGTTTAACAACGAGGAAACAGTATGAAAAAATTAACGACAGTCGCATCTGCATTAATCATGAGTTTGGCGGTCAGCGGTTCTGCGTTGGCGAAAGAAACGCTTGCGTTGGCGGTTTCGACCTTAGACAACCCGTTCTTCGTGAGCCTAAAAGACGGCGCGCAAAAAGAGGCGGACAAATTGGGCTACAATTTGGTGGTATTGGACTCACAAAACGATCCGGCGAAAGAGCTTGCCAATGTGGAAGATTTGCTGGTGCGTGGCGCTAAAGTGTTACTGATTAACCCGACTGATTCCGAAGCGGTCGCCAATGCGGTGATGCGAGCAAACAAACAAGGCGTGCCGGTCATCACCCTGGATCGTGGTGCAGCCAAAGGGGAAGTGGTCAGCCACATCGCCTCTGATAACGTTGCCGGCGGCAAACTGGCCGGGGATTTCATTGCGGAAAAATTGGGCAAAGAAGCCAAAGTGATCCAACTGGAAGGCATCGCCGGTACTTCGGCGGCGCGTGAGCGTGGCGAAGGCTTTGCGCAAGCGGTGGAAGCAAACGGCTTTGCCTTATTGGCAAGCCAACCGGCGGATTTTGACCGTACCAAAGGCTTGAACGTGATGGAAAACCTGTTGGCGAGCCAAAGTGCGGTGCAAGCGGTGTTTGCACAAAATGATGAAATGGCATTGGGTGCATTGAGAGCGTTGCAAGCGGCGAAAAAAGAGGTGTTAGTCGTCGGTTTTGACGGCACTGATGATGCCGTGCGTGCGGTGGAAGCCGGCAAATTGGGCGCAACGATTGCGCAACAACCGGAAAAAATCGGCGAATTGGGTGTAGCAACGGCGGATCGCGTATTGAAAGGCGAGCCGGTTGAAGTGATGATTCCGGTGCCGTTGAAAGTGGTGAGTAAATAATTTAACAGAAATCGGGCGGATATTTCCGCCCGATTTGATGTAAAAATAAACTGATGTAAAGCAGGTAGTTTATGACACAAACAAAAAAACTGGTGGTGCTGGGCAGTATTAACGCCGATCATGTCCTTGCCGTACCACACTTTGTCAAACCGGGCGAGACATTGGCGGGCAACGGGTATCACATCGCTTACGGCGGCAAGGGCGCTAATCAGGCAGTAGCAGCAGCTCGTCTAGGGACGCAGACCGATTTTATCGCCTGTATCGGTGACGACACTTTAGGCACAGCGATGAAAAATGCGTTTGCACAGGACGGCATCAATACCGACAGTATTGTAACGATTCCGAATGAAATGAGCGGCATTGCGATGATTCAGGTGGCGGCAAGCGGTGAAAACAGCATTGTATTGGCGGCCGGCGCCAATGCGTATTTAGATCAGGCGGTAGTCGACAAATTTGCCGACAACATCGCACAAGCCGATGCGTTGCTGATGCAGTTGGAAACACCGTTATCCGGCATCACTGCCGCGGCTAAAATAGCCAAAGCCAACGGCACGCAAGTGATTTTAAATCCGGCACCGGCACAATCGTTGCCCGATGAACTGTTAGCGCAGCTGGATATGATCACCCCGAACGAAACCGAAGCCGAGATTCTGACCGGGATTAAAGTCAATGATGAAGCCAGTGCCACACAGGCTGCCAACGTATTTCATCAAAAAGGCATTGCGACGGTGCTGATTACGTTGGGTGCAAAAGGCGTATTTGTCAGCGAAAAGAGCGGTTTTCGCGGCATTATTGCCGGTTTTCGCGTGCAGGCAGTTGACACAACGGCTGCCGGTGATACCTTTAATGGTGGCTTGCTGACCGCCCTTTTAGAGGGCCAAACCTTGAGCGAGGCAATCCGTTTTGCCCATGGTGCCGCAGCGATTTCGGTGACCCGTCACGGCGCACAACCGTCGATTCCGACCCGAGAGGAAACCGAGCGGTTTTTACAGGCGCAGGTATAATCGCAAAATAAGGGAATGATATGGCGACGATGAAGGATATAGCCCGTTTGGCACAGGTTTCCACCTCGACGGTGTCGCACGTCATCAATAATTCCCGTTTTGTCAGCGATGAAATTCGCGATAAGGTGCTGGCGGTGGTGCGTGAGTTGAATTATACCCCGTCGGCACTGGCACGCAGCTTAAAAATCAAAGAAACTAAGACCATTGGAATGCTGGTGACCGCCAGCGCCAATCCGTTTTTTGCCGAAGTGCTGCGCAGTGTGGAGCGCTATTGCCACCGCCATCAATATAACTTGATTTTGTCTTATACCGACGGAGACGGCGAACGGCTGCAACGCAATCTGGAAACCTTGATCCGCAAACAGGTGGACGGCTTGATTTTGATGTGTGCCGAATCCCATTGGCAATTAAATGATGATATCAGCCAGCGGCTACAGCTGCCGATGGTGATGCTCGACTGGTGGCCGACCGCACTTAATGCGGATAAAGTACATGAAAATTCAGAATATGGCGGCTATTTGGCGACAAAAACCTTGATTGATGCCGGACACCGCGATATTGCGATTATCACCGGCAGTTTCAAAAAATCACTGGCGTTAAATCGTTTGAACGGTTATCAGACCGCACTTTCACAGGCGGGTATTCCGTTCAGACAAGATCGGGTGTTCGAAAGCCATTTTGATATTGCCAGCGGCATTGAAAGCATGCAGCAGATCCTGCGGCTCGATCCGCGCCCAAGTGCGGTATTTGCCTGTTCGGATACGATTGCCATCGGCGCTTATCAGGCGGTTTGGCGCGCCGGCTTGCAAGTCGGCAAAGATATTTCGATTATTGGCTATGACAATATCGAATTGGCGCAATATCTGTCGCCACCGCTGACCACGATTCACCAGTCAAAAAATAATCTGGCGAAACAAGCGGTGGAAATGCTGTTGCAACGGATTAAACAACCAGATTCAGAAAACCGCACGTTAACCCTTGAACCGCACTTAGTATGGCGCGAATCGGTGGCACTGCGGGATTAAAATATAGGATTGATATGATCAAAGTGGGGAGCGATTATATATCGCCCCGAACCGCACTTTGCATCTTTTCTTTATTTATTAAGTGCTTATACCGCACTTCGCAAACGAGCGGATATATAATCCGCCCCTACCTTGCCTCATCAAATATCTTTGTCAATAATCTGATGCCGAATGTTACCATTCGGCATTTATTTTTATCCTTTAATCCGATATTTCAGGCATTTCAAGGTGAAATCAGTATCTGGCTAACGCAGTACTTTTTCGCCATATTCATACACCTGTTGCAATAACGCCAGTTTTTCAGGATTATTTTGGTGCTGTT
>NZ_VDHB01000047.1:0-4633 GCF_006227735.1 Testudinibacter sp. 'clade 2' | reverse complement strand
TTTTAAACGACAACTCAAAATATAAACAAAGATCAACAGACCCTAATAAAGTGCGGTTGTTATCAAGAATAATAAACAAACATCAACAGACCCTAATCAAGGAAGCAAAATGAAAATCGGAATTGTTGGCGCAATGCTGCAAGAAGTAGAGATTTTACGCAATAAAATGAGCGATGTGACCACACACCAGATCGCTGGTTGCACCCTGTATCAAGGCAGCTTGCACGGCGCTGATGTGGCGCTAGTCCAGTCCGGTATCGGCAAAACGGCGGCAGCCATGGCAACAACTGCACTGATTTTGTTGACCAAGCCGGATTGTGTCATCAACACCGGATCTGCCGGCGGAATTGCTGCCGATTTGGCTATCGGTGATGTGATTGTTTCTACTGAAACCGCCTACCATGATGCGGATGTAACTGCTTTCGGCTATGCGAAGGGGCAATTGCCGGGTTGTCCGGCAACCTTTGCTTCGAATCAGGCATTAATCGAATTGGCGCAAAAAGTGGTTCAGGCACAAGGCAAAAGTGCGGTCAACGGCTTGATTTGCAGCGGTGATCTGTTCTGTAACGATCAGCAGCAGATTGCACGGATTAAAGCTGATTTTCCAGCGGCGGTTGCGGTGGAAATGGAAGCTGCGGCGATTGCCCAGGTTTGCTTCTCATTCGATCTGCCGTTTGTGGTGGTGCGTGCAGTGTCAGATGTGGCGGATCAAGTTTCACATATCTCGTTTGATGAATTTCTACCGCTAGCGGCACAGCAATCTTCCGAGATGGTTATTGCAATGTTGGCAGAGCTGCAATAGAAGCTAACGTTTGATCCGATTGCAAGCACTAGCTTTATTTCTTGCGGTTCTCACGCCATTTTGCCAACAGCGGTTTAGGCGGTTCCGCTTGCTCCTGATAATCGAATACCGGCAGCGAAAGATGGAAATAAATCGCCAGCAAGCGGATTCCGAAGCCGCTGATTAGAGTAACAATCACCACCAAATTGTGTGAAATGCCCAGATAAGGCAAGCCCAGATAAATTGCGGTGGTCAGCAAGGCGACACTGGCATACAGCTCTTTCTGAAACACCAACGGGATTCGATTGCACAACAGATCACGCAGCACGCCACCAAAGGCACCGGTCACAACTGCAGCAACGGAGGCGATGATCAAGCCGTGCCCCATATCCAGTGCCACTTGCGCGCCGATAATCGAAAAGACAATCAGCCCCAAGGCGTCCAACACCAGAAATACTGTGCGAAAATAACGCATCAGCGGTGCGACAAATACAGTTGAAACCGCAGCACAGGCAACAATCATAATATATTCGGGATGTGCCACCCAACCGAGCGGATAGTGTCCGAGCAGCATATCACGGATGGAACCACCACCGATGGCGGTGACCGCACCGATAATAATCACCCCAAACAGATCCATTTTTTCCCTTCCGGCGGCCAAAGCACCGGTGATCGCTTCGGCGGTGATACCGATAATATAAAGCGTTGTCAGTAACATAGTTGAATAGTTTGAATAGAAATTAGCAGATGGAATAGAGTAAGAGGATTTGGGCTTTTGATAAAGAAAAATTTGCGCCAGACAGCATTTTTGTGATCAATATCTTGTGCTAACCCCAGGTTAGATTAGAATGTAACCATTCTGTTACGAAAATGAAAACACGATGATAAAAATTAAAACCCGCGACTATTTTTTGGCGACTTTGGTGCTGTCACTGTCGTCTTTTTTGGTTTTTAGTAATTTATATGTCGTACAACCACTGTTATCGCTGTTTGCTGAGCGTTATGCCGTCTCTCTGAATGCAGCAAACTGGATTTTTGCTGCTGCCTCGCTAGGTATGAGCCTGTTTTTGATCCCTTGGGCGCTGCTTGCCGATCGCTACGGTCGCCGCTTGGTGATGTTGTTGAGCTTAGGTTTGTCGGCACTATTTTCTCTCAGTTTGGTATTCAGTGATTCGGTTGCGGTTTGGATCGGATTGCGTTTTTTGCAAGGAATGGCATTGGCAGGCTTGCCTGCGGTGGCGATTGCCTATATCAGTGAAGAATTTGAAACGGATGCTGTGATTCCGGCGGTCGGGATTTATATTGCGGCAAACTCCATTGGCGGTATTTCTGGCAGGATTCTTGGTGGCGCATTGGCAGATTGGTTCGGGTTGAATGCCCCGATGCTGTTTACCGCACTTTTGACGTTTGCTGGTGCGTTGCTGACCTATTTTTATCTGCCGCGTGAACGTTATTTCAAACCACAGTTATTAGCATTTCGCACCATTCTTGCCAACTTGTGCGGGCATATCAAAAATCCGTTGTTATGGCGTACATTTTTAATCAGCGGCATTTGTTTCGGTATGTTTATCAATATGTTTTCGGTGGTCGGTTTACGCTTGCAGCAAGCGCCTTGGCTGTTCAGCACGATTCAGGTCTCGCTATTGTTTCTTTGCTATTTGAGCGGTACTTTTGCAGCCTCGATGGCAGGACGTTTCAGTCGCCGTTTTAATGCGCCGCGCGGCATGTTGATCGGTTGGCTAATCCTCATGTTCGGTATGCTGTTGTTGGTGAGCGACTCCGTGCTGATTCTGATAGCAGGATTGTTGCTATGCAGCATTGGTTTTTTCTTTACACACGCCCTTGCCAGCGCTTGGGTCGGCAAAAATGCCACTCATGCCCGCGCTTTAGCATCCGCACTTTACCTCTCCAGTTATTACCTTGGCGCTAGCGTCGGCGGTGAATATTTGTTGACCGTTTGGCAGCATTTCACTTGGATCTGGGTGCCACTTGCCGCAATGTTACTGTTGCTGCTGGTATTGTGGTTGCTGTTCGGTATTTTCAAACAACTACGACGCTAGTGCTCATTCAAAGCATATTCTGCTGTCATTATTTTGTGACAACGATTTTTGAAATCGTTAAAGTAGATTGCCAATCCCTTAAATAATCAGTAAACTCGGTTATCTTTTTGAAAAACAGTTCAATTTTAAATAAAAAACAAAAAGTATTTTACTCTATTATTTTTAATCAATTTGGTTTTTTATTCTAAGTTTATGATAAAGAACGATGAGGGTGTTCGGTACTTTTATAAAAATAAAAGATAATCGTCACGTTTTGCTGACACGCTACTTTGGCTTTTGAATTGTTTTTCAAATTGATTTTTTATTGCACTAAACCTAAAACTAAGTTTGGCACGTGCTGAATGGTAAATAACACGGCAGATTTAGTCTTAGGTTTTTATTCATTTTTAAGAACCACAAATAGGAACCACCAATATGACAAATAACAGTGAATCACTGCAAGCAACAACAGAAGAAGCCTCGACTGCCCGCAGTAAATTACAGGCTTTAGGCCCCGGCATTTTAATGGCATCAGCGGCGGTCGGCGGCTCGCATTTGATCGCCTCTACCCAATCCGGTGCGATTTACGGCTGGCAGCTGGCGATCATCATCATTTTGGCTAATTTGTTCAAATACCCGTTTTTCCGCTTCGGCGCACAATATACGTTGGACACCGGCAATACGCTGTTGGAAGGTTATCGTCAAAAAGGGCGGTTTTATCTTTGGATTTTTACTATTTTGAATATCTTTGCCACTGTGGTAAACACAGCAGCGGTTGGTCTACTATGTGCGGTGATTTTGACGTTTGTATTGCCGTTTAGCGTACCGGTGCCGATCTTAAGTGCGATGGTGCTGTGCGTCAGTTTTCTGCTATTGTTGTTGGGAAAATACCGCGTGTTGGATGGTGTGTCTAAACTGATTATGATCTCGTTGACCATCGCCACAATTACCGCTGTAGCGATTGCAATGATGCGTGGTGCGGTGGCTGCACCGGATTATGTAGCAGCAACGCCATGGAATTTAGGTGCGTTGGCGTTTATTGTGGCCTTGATGGGCTGGATGCCGGCGCCGATTGAAATCTCGGCAATCAATTCCATGTGGGTGGTAGCAAAACGCCGCCTGGCTAAAGTCTCTTACCGTGACGGTCTGTTTGATTTCAACGTCGGTTATATCGGTACTGCAATATTGGCGCTGGTCTTTTTGGCATTAGGTGCGTTGGTGCAATACGGTTCCGGTGTGGAAGTGGAGAAAGTCGGTGGACGTTACATTGCTCAATTGATCAATATGTATGCGGTGACAATCGGTGAATGGTCGCGACTGTTGATCGCTTTTATCGCTTTTGCCTGCATGTTCGGCACCACCATCACGGTGATTGACGGCTACAGCCGCAGCAATGTGGAAGCCATACGCTTATTGCTGAATAAACAAGAAGCCCGCCAAGGTTACTTGAACTTGTCGATGTTTTTCACCACGGTGGCAGGCTTGGCAGTGTTGTTTTTCTTTAACAATGCGCTGGCACCGATGCTGCAATTTGCGATGATAGCCTCGTTTGTCACCACGCCGATTTTCGCCACCCTGAATCTATTGCTGGTGTTAAAAGGCGAGCATAAAATCAGCAAAGGCTTATATTGGTTGTCGGTCATAGGCTTGATTTATTTGACCGCATTTGCACTGTTGTTTATCGTACAGCAGCTGGGATTGTTGGGATAATCTCTTAGAATAGCCCCTAAGGATAGCCCTGAGGCTATCCTTAGACTGCTGACAAAGGTTAAAACACACGATTAATGTTGTAACAGTAGGGGGCGATTATATA
>NZ_VDHB01000046.1:0-5455 GCF_006227735.1 Testudinibacter sp. 'clade 2' | reverse complement strand
GTATTGGGTCATAGCAGTATCCTTTTGAAATATTATCTGGTCCGATAAGTGTAGGGTCTGTTGATCTTTGTTTATATTTTAAACACAATCCGTAGGACTATGACGCTTTTTCGCCACTACGGCGTTAAAAGCCGTTCGTTTAGAACCACTAAACTTCACGACTTTTGCCTTGTATTGGTGAAAAAGTGTCTATAGCTCAAATTATAAACAAACATCAACAGACCCTAATCAACTTTTTAATTTTACGCTATTTAATTTGAGGGTAAAAAATATTTTTGCGATCCGTCATCCGATTTTTCCGCTGATTAATCGCTAAGTTTGCAGCGGTAAGTAGTCTGTAGTGACAATACAATACTTGTCAGAATCCCATTTTGGGACTAGACTAACAACTTACTAAAGTAGCTAATATATGAGAATCATTACTGTTGGAACACTAAAAAATTTTTGGATGCAATATCCTGATGCTGAACAACCAATTAAATCATGGATCGCGGCTGTTAAAAAGTTGACATGGAACAGCCCAAACGACATTAAAGCGAAATTTAGAAGTGCCAGTATTCTAAAAAATAATCGTGTTGTTTTTAATATTAAAGGTAATGATTACCGTCTGATTGTTAAAATTATTTATATGCGGAAAGTGATTTATGTGAAATTTGTCGGGACGCATGCTCAATATGATGTTATTGATGCAAATACTGTAGAGCTATTTTGAGAGAAATATGATGAATATTAAGCCGATTAAAACAGAACAAGATTATAAAACAGCACTGAAAACAATAAGCCCTTATTTTGATAATGAGCCGGAAATCGGATCACCGGAAGGGGATTTTTTAGAGGTCATGTTATTACTTATCGAAGCCTATGAAGCCAAGCACTATCCGATTGAGCCGCCGGATCCGATTGAAGCCATTAAATTTCGTATGGAGCAAGAGGGATTGACCGCAAAAGATTTGGTGCCGGCGATTGGGCAGTTGAATCGGGTGTATGAGGTGTTGAATAAAAAACGTAAGTTAACCTTGGGAATGATCCGCAAGCTGCACCAACAATTTGGTTTTCCGCTGGAGCATTTGATTCGGGCTTATGAGTTGTAAAACCGCACTTTTAAGCCGGGAGGCAGTCAAAGTGCGGTAACGGAATATTAATGCAGCTTCATTGATGGGCGGATAAAACGGTTGATTCGTCCGACCAGCATGATTAAGCCGGTTTTGAAGCAGCCGTGTAGCGCCACTTGGTGCATGCGGTACAGCGAAACGTAGACAAAACGGGCAATTCGACCTTCAACGGTCATTGAGCCTTTCATTAAATTGCCCATCAAACTACCGACGGTGCTGAATTTGGATAGCGAAACCAGCGAGCCGTGATCGTAATAAGTGAAAACTCTCATTGGTTTGTTTTCTAATAGTGCCAGAATATTTTTGCCGCAAGTGGTGGCCATTTGGTGTGCCGCTTGTGCTCGTGGCGGCACGGGTTTGCCGTCTTTTTGCAACAGTGAAGCGCAATCGCCGATGGCAAAAATATGTTCGTCCAGCGTGGTTTGCAAGGTTTCTTTAACCGCTAACTGATTGAGCCGATTGACTTCCAAACCGTCGAATTGTTGCGTCACATCTGAAGCGCGAATGCCTGCCGCCCACACCATCAAATCTGCCGGAATGGTTTCGCCGCTTTTGGTTTGCAGCCCTGCCGCATTGGCTTCGGTAATCATAGTGTTGGTGCGCACATCAACGCCCAGCTTTTGCAATTCATAGTGAGCAGCGGCAGAAATGTGATCCGGCAACGCCGGCAGAATTTTATTGCCGGCTTCCACTAATGTGACTTTCAGGCAGCTATTGTCGATTTTGCCGTAGCCATAGGAAGAAAGGTGTTTAGCGGTGTTATACAATTCCGCAGACAGCTCAACTCCGGTTGCCCCGGCACCGACAATCGCGATGTTGACATTGTTAGGGTCGACCAATGGTAGTTTCTGTTCTAACTGAACCATATCCGGCGAAGTGCGGTTTTCGGAGAATTTTAAAAATAAGCCGAGCATTTTGTGTTGAAAGCGGTGTGCCTGTTCCGGACTGTCGAGGAAAATACAGTGTTCGGCAACACCTTTGGTGTTGAAATCATTGGATTTGCTGCCGATCGCCAACACTAAAATATCGTAGGGAATTTTACGCTCCGAAACCAGCAAATCGCCATTGTCGTCGCAAATTGGCGCTAATGTAACATTGCGCTTTTCGCGTGAAAGTGCGGTAATACTCCCTTGTTGAAAGGAGAAACCGTGGTTTTTGGCGTGGGCACGATAGCTTAAAGCATCGACACCATCATCCAGTGAGCCGGTCGCCACTTCGTGCAGCAATGGTTTCCATAAATGGGTTTGGTTGCGGTCGACCAACGTGACGCTGGCTTTTTTCTTGCGCCCCAGTTTGTGCCCGAGAAAGGTTGCCAGCTCCAGCCCGCCGGCACCACCGCCGACAATGACAATTTTTTGCATAATAAATTACTCTCAAAAGTTAAAAAATCATAAATCGGATTTTGCGCTTTTGTTATATTTTTTTCAATTAATTTAATCGCAAGTCAAGCATTTATTCTAAGAACACAGCGTTTAAGCCAGAAAGGTTATTTAAGTGCGGTTTTTGAGCGGTGGGTTTAGGAGCGGATCTGAAATCCGCCCACGGTATGCAAACAAAAGGATTATTTTCTAACCGCTATTGCTTCGATTTCTACCCCGACATCTTTTGGCAAACGGGCTACCTCAACACAAGAACGCGCCGGAAAATTGGGGTGGTTGTTCTCTTTGAAGAAGGCTTCGTATTCTGCATTTAGCGTAGTGAATTGATTTAGATCTTTCACAAAAACCGTGGTTTTAACAATGTCCTTAACCTGTAACCCGGCTTGTTCGATAATCGCTTTGACGTTTTCCAGTGATTGGCGAGTTTGCGCTTGGATATCTTGTGGCACTTCGCCGTTGCTCGGATTGACCGGAATTTGACCGGAGGTCAGCACTAGGTTGCCTAAGTCCACGGCTTGAACATAGGGACCGATGGCGGCTGGGGCTTTTTCGGTATGGATAATTTTTGTCATTTCTGTTTTCCTATTTTCATTTTTAAGGGGTTAATAAACACGTAAAGTGCGGTTTTGCAGCGTGATTAATCGCCTAATGTGGCTACCATCACGGCTTTAATGGTGTGCATGCGGTTTTCTGCCTGATCGAACACGATAGAAGCCTCTGATTCAAACACCTCGTCACTGACTTCCAGTCCATTCATACCGTATTTCTGCAACATCTCTTTGCCGACAACGGTTTGATCGTCGTGAAACGCCGGCAGACAATGCAGGAATTTCACGTGTGGATTGGCGGTCAGCTCCAGCAATTGGCGGTTAACTTGATAGGGTTTCATCAGCTCAATCCGCTGTTGCCATGCTTGCGCCGGCTCGCCCATTGAAACCCAGACGTCGGTATACAGGAAATCCACGCCTTTCACGCCGTCATTAATGTTTTCAGTACAATGGATTTTCGCACCGGTTTTTGCGGCAATTTCAGCGGCTTGATCTAATAATGCCTGCTCAGGCCAGAACTGTTTTGGTGCGACTAAGCGTAGATCCAGCCCCATCAATGCCGCGCCTTCGACAAACGAGTTACCCATATTGTTGCGTGCATCACCCAGATAGGCCAGTTTCATTTGGTTTAAGCGCTTGCCGTTGCCGTGTTCCAGCATGGTCAAAAAATCAGCGAGGATTTGAGTCGGGTGGAATTCATTGGTTAAGCCGTTCCAAACCGGCACACCGGAATAATTCGCCAAAGTCTCCACCAATTCCTGTCCATAACCGCGATATTGGATGCCATCATACATTCTACCCAGCACGCGGGCGGTGTCTTTCATTGATTCTTTATGCCCGATTTGCGAACCGCTTGGTCCGATATACGACACATTGGCACCCTGATCAAACGCTGCCACTTCAAAAGCACAGCGAGTGCGGGTTGAGGTTTTTTCGAAAATCAGGGCAATATTTTTGCCGCGTAAACGCGGTTGTTCGGTGCCGCTGTACTTGGCTTTTTTCAGCTCAGCAGATAATGTGAGCAGAAATTGAATTTCTGTCGGGCTAAAATCCATTAAGCGCAGAAAATGGCGGTTGCGTAAGTTAAACGGCATGATTGACCTCTTGTTTTGAATGGAAAAGCGGATTGGCTTGATTTTACCCGAATTAGAGCGTGAGTGCAGTTAGAAAAATGACAGCAGAGCAAAAATACCTTGTTAAATAGGAGACGTTGTATAGAGAAACTGTGATCAAGATCATTTTTTTTAAAAGATGATAATTATTCGCTTTTTCATCAGGGGTGATTGGTTTATACTGGCGTGGAATTTCTAAACCGATAAATAAATATGGAGAAAAATAATGAAAAAAAGTCATGTTGCAATTGCATTGGGGTTTTCTGCGGTAATGGCGGCTTCGGCAGTTGCGTCAGAGGTTAATGTTTATTCTTATCGTCAACCCTATTTAATTGAACCGATCCTGAAAAATTTTGAAAAAGAGAGCGGAATCAAAGTAAATTTGATTTTTGACGACAAAGGATTGGTCGAGCGTATTAAACGCGAAGGCGAATTAAGTCCTGCTGATGTGGTGTTGACAGTCGATATCAAACGCGTGATGGATGTGGTGAATGCCGGTCTGGCACAACCAATTCACAGCCATGCGTTGGAAGAAAATATTCCGGCACAATATCGTGATTCTAAAGAGCAGTGGTTTGCCTTGACCACACGTGCGCGCGTGATTTACAGCTCTAAAGATCGTGTGGGCAAACTGCCGGTGGATTTCACTTACTACGATTTAGCCAAACCGGAATATAAAGGCAAAGTGTGTGTGCGTTCCGGTAAAAATGCCTACAATGTTTCGCTGGTTGCCTCCATGATCGCCCATGACGGTGAAGCCAAAGCCAAATCTTGGTTGGAAGGCTTAAAAGCGAATTTGGCGCAAAAACCACAGGGTGGTGACCGTGATCAAGTGAAAGCCATCAAAGAAGGTGTGTGTGATTATGCGATTGGCAACAGCTACTACTACGGTAAAATGCTGGATGACGACAAGCAACGCAGCTGGGCAGAAGCGGCTTACCTCAACTTCCCTAACCAAGATTCCTATGGTACCCATGTTAATATCAGCGGTGTGGTGGTGGCCAAACATGCCCCGAATAAAGCCAATGCGGTCAAACTGGTCGAGTATTTAAGCGGCAACAGTGCACAGCAAGCCTATGCAGAATTAAACCACGAATATCCAGTGAAACCGGGTGTGCCGTTCTCTGCTCAAGTGCAGTCTTGGGGAACGTTCAACGCGGATAAATTACCGTTGGAAACCATTGCTGAAAATTACGACAAAGCATTAAAATTAGTCGACGAAGTGAAATTTGATCTATAATAACTAACTTTTATAGGCATAATAAAAAAGAGCGGTGTTGACCGCTCTCAGATTATTGACAAAG
>NZ_VDHB01000045.1:0-1656 GCF_006227735.1 Testudinibacter sp. 'clade 2' | reverse complement strand
TGAGCTTTATCAACAGCGAAGGCAAAGCACAGAACTTGTTTAGTGCCTCAGGTGATGAATATTACTCAATAGGAAAATATTCAAATTTAGCGGCAAAATATAATCGAGAAAACAGTCAGTTTCTGACGAATATTCTTGTGCCGAAAGTGAAGAATAACCTTGTTTTTGAGGGTGTGAAAGACGGTGGTAATGCACTTAGTGAGGCAGCAAGAGCAGCGTTGGATTCACCGATAGAGACCACCAAAAATATGGTGAAAACAGTTGAACATAGCCTGTCGGACTGTTTAAAAAATCCGCCGGCTTGCGCAACAGAAAAATGGACGACCTTTGATAGTGCGTCAGGGGATTTACTGAGAACGCATTACAACCAGGCTGATGTTAATGCCCTGTACGGCAAAGATATGACTGCCGAAACCGCACTTGTGCCGTTGATGAGAGGCGGAACGGTGGCGGCGGAAGTGCTGCCGGTGGTAAAAGCCGGGTCAGTTGCGGTTAAATCAGTCGATAATATGCTATCACCTTTAGCGAAAGGTGTTGATGCGAATGAAAAGTTGCCTGTTGTTGGGAAAACAGAAGGGTATGAGAATCAGACTAGTAAAATTTCAAGCAGTGCAGAAAATATTGCTCTTTATCCAAAATTAAAAGAGCAATTACAGACAGAAAACTTACAAAATATTGCTAAATTAGATCCTGTATTAGGAGAGATAGTGAATTCTTTGGGTAAAGAATTAAATTATGGTATTTCTAAATTAATGCCTGCTCAAGAAGCTGAAAGATTGGGAAGATTGTGGGTAGGGGATAATTTTACTGAAGTAAAAGTGAAGAATACTGTAATAGGTTGGAATAGTGTAGATAGATTGAGAGGGTATAGATTTCCTAGTGTAAAAGAATCTGACTATGCTGAAACTGGAGTTCAAGCCAACTTTGAAACATATAAAATAAATCCTGTTACAAATCAAAAAGAAAAAATTGGAAATGCGCATTTAAATATTATAGAGAATTAGTATGAAAGCTGAATTAAAATTAATAACTGATTTGTTTGGTGAGTTTTCACCAGCAGAATACACTCCTGTTAATGATGATGTTTTTCATATAACATTGTTATTAGGTATTGGTGGGGTTGATAGTGAGGCAATGGATTATTTTGATGTGTCTATATGTACATTGGAGTGGGTAAGGTTAAATAATGTTAAACCAGTTATTTTAAATAATACTATTTTAGTTGATAATTATGATTTTAACAAAATATTGAAATATATAAACGAATGCATCCATCTTTGTGATGGAAAAAACTGGCATGAGGTTGCTAATAATTTATCTAAATTTTTCCTCTGGGAATATGATAGGTATAAGACTTTGTCCACAGTTAAGGAGTAGTATCGATAGAATATTTATCAACAGCTTTTTTCAAGTAAAAAAATGTGGTGAAAACGGTTGAATATAACCTGTCGGACTGTTTAAAAAATCCGCTGGCTTGCGCAACAGAAAAATGGACGACCTTTGATAGTGCGTCAGGGGATTTACTCAGAACGCATTATAATCAGGCTGATGTTAATGCCTTATACGGCAAAGATATGACTGTTGAAACCGCTCTTGTGTCGTTGATGAGAGGCGGAACAGTGGTGGCGGAAGTGCTACCGGTGGTAAAAGCCGGGT
>NZ_VDHB01000044.1:0-12869 GCF_006227735.1 Testudinibacter sp. 'clade 2' | reverse complement strand
ATATATAATCCGCCCCTACTTTGCGTCATTAAATATCTTTGTCTATAACCTGAACCGCACTTTAAAGTGCGGTTCTAAGATAAATATTTTTATTTAAAACGGCATCTTGAAGCCTGGTGGCAACTGCATACCGGAGGTAACCGAAGACATTTTTTCTTTTTGCAACTCTTCGGCACGGCGCACTGCATCGTTAAATGCTGCTGCGACCAGATCTTCCAGCATCTCTTTGTCATCTTCCATCAATGATGGGTCAATTTCGATACGACGACAATTGTGTGCCCCGTTGACGGTGACTTTCACCAAACCGGCTCCTGATTCACCGGTAACTTCCAGTTTCGCCACTTCTTCCTGCATTTTTTGCATACGCTCTTGCATTTGCTGCGCCTGCTTCATCAAGTTGCCTAAGCCGCCTTTTCCAAACATAATCTACTCTCTTTTTCTGCTAACAATAGTTTAAAATCAAGGGTTCATTCTAGCTTAAATTGCTACGACTGCAAATAGCCGTCCTGATCTTTCATCAATAGCCCCTACCCTACTGCGCGGATACTGTCCAAATCCAATAGCGCATCAAACTCTTGCTGCAACAGCGCTAATTGTGGATCTTGCTGCAATGCTTGTTTTGCCTGTTCCCCCAGTTCCAAATAGACCTGACGGCGCTGTTCCAGTGGTGTCATACGAGTTTGATCGGCTTCCAAACGAACCTCTAACCGCACTTTACGTTGATAAAACTCATTCAATTGCTGTTCTAATATATTGATATAACGTTCATTATTTAAATTAGACTGTTCCGGTCGCAACCCGAGAACCACCACCTGTTCCTCTTCTTGTAGCAGTAATGAATTCAGTCCTAACTGCTTTACCATGCCACTGACATTCAATTTTTCGATCAGGGCTGACCAATGATCACGCTCGGCACTGATTCTCAAAACTTTTGCCACCAATTCAGGCGTTCGCTCCTGCAAAATAGCCTGTTTAATATCTGACGGTCGTAAGCGGTTGCCAAGCTCTTCCTGTTCCAGCGCCGGATTCAGCCACTGCCAGTGGTAATCTTCGCCAATAATCTCAGTTTCGGTTTCAGCTTCATTTTTTGACTCGTCGTCTTCAATCGCTTCCGATTGCATGAGTGGCGGCTGCGATTCACGCCTAGCTAAATCAGCACTACTCTCGCTGATCTGGCTCAAGCGTTCCATAATTTTGAGGGATTTTGTCGGCGCTGCTGTAATTAAATGCTGTTTCGCACGGGATTCCAGCGCAGCAGCATCACCAGTCGTTAATTCAGGATTTTTTTTTTGCGTATTTTGACGTAATTGATCACGCGCCCGCAGCGCTTTTAAGGCGGAAGATTGTGGCGCAGCGTTTTCTGCCACCGCAGATTCAGCTTCAAGTATTTCCGCTTGAGCTTGATTCTCAATTTTAGGTTGAACGGTTGGTTGTGGTGTCAACTGTGTCTGAAGCTCGCTTTCAACCGCACTTGTCACATCTGGAACAGAAGAGAATTGCTGCTGTTGCGACACTTCATGCTTAATAAAATTTTGACGAATTTTCTCGACATGTTGGCGAGCATTTTCTGCCTTTTCCCTATGATTACCTTGCTCAGTAGTAGTCTGAGCGCCGGTTTTTTCCCATTGCAACAATTTAGGGTGAAACGCTAAAGCACGCAGCAGCGTCATCTCCACTCCGCTACGTTGATCCGGTGCATACGGCAGCTCTTTGCGCCCGCTCAACATCAATTGGTAGTAATATTGCACATCTTCCGGTGGCAAATGGCTTGCCAAAAAATCAATCCGATTTTCTTGTTCAGACGCATCACTTGTCGGTTTCAATAATTGGTGCATTGCAATTTGGTGCAGATAAGCCGCAATCTCCTGTAGCAGTTGATCCCACTCTACCCCTTTCTCCGCCACTTGTCGCAGCGCTTGCATGATCGCTTCACCGTCTGCCAGTTGCAACGCCTGAATAATATCCAGCGCCTGCTCACCGTCCAATGTACCTAACATTTGATGAACGATCTCGCTACTGATATTACTATTGCCCATAGCAATCGCTTGATCAGTCAAACTCAAGGCATCGCGAATACTACCGCGTGCCGCCTTAGCAATCTGATCTAAGGCGCTACGTTGGTAGGCGATTTTTTCCTGTTGCAGAATATGTTCTAGGTGATCAGCAATCTGCTGCGGTTCAAGTGCTTTTAAATGAAATTGGATACAGCGGGACAAAATCGTCACCGGCAATTTATGCGGATCGGTGGTTGCCAGCAAGAACTTGACGTATTCCGGTGGTTCTTCCAAGGTTTTCAACAACGCATTAAAACTGTGGCGTGACAGCATATGCACTTCATCGATGAGATAAATTTTGTAGCGTCCCTGCACTGGTTTATATTGCACATTATCCAGCAGTTCACGGGTATCTTCTACTTTTGTGCGCGATGCCGCATCAATTTCCAGCAGATCGATAAAGCGCCCTTCTTCAATGGCACGGCAATTTTCGCATTCACCACAAGGCTCGGCACTCACACCCAGTTCACAGTTCAGCCCTTTGGCAAACAGCCGGGCAATCGAGGTTTTGCCCACACCACGGGTGCCGGAAAACAAATAAGCATGGTGCAACCGATTGTTATCCAACCCATTAGCAAGTGCGGTCAGGACATGCTGTTGTCCCACCACTTGAGAAAATCGCTGCGGTCGCCATTTTCTGGCAAGAACCTGATAGCTCATTGATGCCTGCTTAACAATAAAATCGATTAATGCCCGTCAAAACTGACCAGATTATAGCTGGTAATTCCCACTTTTTGCAGCCGTTCCGCACCGCCCAACTCCGGCAGTTTAATGATAAACGCGGCATGCTCCACTTTTCCGCCCAGTCGGCGGATCAATTTCACTGTGGCTTCAACTGTTCCACCGGTCGCTAATAAATCATCAATAATCAAGACGTTGTCTTCGGTAGAAATCGCATCGATATGAATTTCCAGCGTATCTTCACCATATTCTAATTGGTAATTTTGAGCGATGGTTTCACGCGGTAATTTACGTGGCTTGCGAACCAAAACAAAAGGCAGTCCCAATGCCAGTGCCACCGGTGCACCGAAAATAAAACCACGCGACTCTGTACCTACAACTTTGGTAATTCCTTTGTCTTTATAGTGCGCGGTAATTAAATCGACCGTTGCCTGAAAAGCTTGCGGTGCTTCCAGCAAGCTGGTGATATCACGAAAAATAATCCCTTTTTTCGGATAGTCCGGAATGGATTTAATCGACGATTTGACTAACTCTAGTATTTGGCTCATATTTAAAACCTAAATGAATAAAATTCTAATGAATAAAAAATAGTACCGTCAATACCATAGCAGATATTACGGCAACCTGATCAACGACTAAGCATAACAAAACTCACTGCTACTGCAAATGCTTTGTTAGTGCATTTTTATAAATATCCTGTCCGTCTCTGCGGGTTTTCAACAGGCGCAAAATCCAAACATACTGTTCCGGCGTGGCACGCACATAGGATTCAATTTCTTGGTTCATAAATGTTGCCATTTCATGATCGTCATTGCTCAACTTCATCGGCGGATGAATGTCTAACTGATACTTACCCAGTTTGGCGTCATAACGGGGAAACATCGGGATCACCACTGCTTTTGCCACTTTCGCCATTTTGTTCAATCCGGGCAATGTCGCTTTGTAAGTGGCAAAAAAGTCAGCATATACACTCAGCGCTTCGCCATAGTCCTCATCGGGAAGATAGTAGCCCAATTCGCCGCGTCGAACTGCATTTAAAAACGGTTTAATTCCGTTTTGACGGGCGTGCATTTTGCCGCCAAAACGTTCGCGAGTGCGGTTCCACAACCAGTCCACCAGCGGATTACGATGCGGATTATACATCGCGGTCATCGGCATACCCTGCGTATGTAAAATAATGCCGGAAGCATCAATTGCCCAAGTATGCGGCACCAGCAAGATCACATTTTGACCTTCGACTCTTGCCTGACGAATATAATCCAAACCTAAAAATTCCACTCGTTGGCTTAAATGTGCTTTAGAACGCAGTGCAACTTCGCCAATCGCCAACATGGTTTGGGTCACATTGACAAACATTTTGTCAATCACCAGCTCTTTTTGCTGCTCACTCCAATCCGGAAAGCAGTAGCTCAAATTCACTCTGGCACGATGGCGCTGTTTTTTCGCCTTTTTACCGATAATTTTGGCTAATTGAGCAGCAAAGGCATCACGCCAGCGATAAGGTACATACGCCAGCAGCAGTAATCCGGCTATCCCCACCCAAATTCCCCAATATTTTGGCAGCAGATAACGCCAAGAAAAGTGCGGATCATAACCCACTCTGCCCGTTATACGGGTATTTTGCTCACTCATCTCTCACAACAATCCTATTTACAACAAATGTATCCACAAAAATCTATTCACACTAGCGCTATTCAAACCACCCATAATCAAACGCTAATTTACTCGCCATCACAAACGCTACCACCACAACCATCGGACGGATCAGCTTTTGCCCTTTGGTCAGCACCATTTTAGCACCCAATCTTGCACCGATAAATTGCCCAATCAACATCACGATCCCCACGCTCCACATAAGCTGTCCGCCAATCATGAAGAAAAGCAAAGACGCAATATTTGAAGTAAAATTCAGGACTTTTGCATGCGCTGTCGCTTTTGCCAAGTTAAAGCCGAGCAACATCACGAATGCCAATCCTAAAAACGAGCCGGTTCCCGGTCCGAAAAAACCATCATAAAACCCAATTCCTAGCCCTGCGGTTAAGGCAAATCCCATATAAGAAATTCGAGTCTTTTTATCACTTTCGCCCAGTTTAGGCGTTAATAAAAAATAGATGCCAATGGCAAAAATCAAAAATGGCAGGATTTTTTTCAGAAAGTCAATATTGATCTGCTGCACCAATAGCGTCCCCAGCACTGCACCGAGAAACGTGAACACAATCAGCCAAATAATCTGCTTTAAATTCACGGCTTTTTGCCGGATAAAGTACCAGCTGGCAGAAAATGAACCACCACACGACTGCAATTTGTTGGTGCCGAGCGCCATAGCAGGCGGCATACCTGTCGCTAACAGCGCAGGAATGGTGATCAAACCGCCCCCACCGGCAATGGCATCAATAAAACCAGCCAATAACGCTACCCCAAACAGTACTAAGTAAACTTCAAACGTCAGTTCCACGCCAATATCACCTTATTAATCATCTGTATTTAGCTTTTACCCTGTTGTGACAAAATCATTTGGCACAATTGTGGCAATGGTGGTGGTGTTTTAGGCGTTGGCTGTGTCCCCGGCTTTGCTGGCTCAAACCATGACATCAATTCGGCTCCACACCCTTCACCACTGGGAACCGGTGCTTGGGCTTCACAATATGTAGCCCCTTGCGGACAAGCTAAACGCACATGTAAATGCGCATCATGCCCAAACCAAGGACGAATTTTCGCCAGCCAAGTGCGATCACCCGTTACGGTTTGGCACAATTTTAATTTGATTGCCGGATTCAAAAAAATCCGATCGACCTTGGGATCTTGTGCCGCCAAACGGATTAAAGTGGTTTGATCCGGCGTCCAAACCCGCTCATCAACCCGCTGCGCTTTACGGTTTACCATCAGCGTAGCGGTCGGGGTCAGCGCCTGCTTGTCGGTTAACGGCCCGAAACGCAGCCAAATATCCGCATCTAAGCCGGTTTGATGACTAGCATGACCACTAGAAAACCGCCCGCCGGCTGCCATTCCCATATCGCCGATCAAGACATTCTGCAATCCTGCTTGCTTGGCTTTTTTGCCTAAGCGTTGCAAATACGCCAGCAACTCCGGGTGTCCGTAATAACGGTTTTTTTGTGAACGAATCACTTGGTAGCCTTCGCCACGTAATGGCAAGGCTTCGGCACCAATAATACAGCCGTTGCTGTAACCCCCGATTGGATTGGCGCTGCCTTGTATCGGACTGTTTATCTGCTCCCAAGGGGAAGCCACAGCGCTGGTACTGAACAAAGGAAAGCTGATTAACGATAAAAATACGGTTTTGATAAAAGTATTATTGCGCATTAACCACTCCGTTTTGTGCACGATGGCGCAACAAATGATCTAACAACACAATTGCTACCATTGCTTCAGCAATCGGTACTGCACGAATGCCGACACAGGGATCATGCCGACCACGGGTGACAACTTCCACCGCTTGATTATCTAAATTGACGGTTTTTCCCGGAATCGTAATACTGGAGGTGGGTTTTAACGCAATCTGTGCCACAATCGGTTGTCCGTTGCTGATGCCGCCTAAAATGCCGCCCGCATGGTTGGAACTGAATCCCTGTGGTGTCATCTCATCGCGGTGTTCACTGCCCTTTTGTTCCACCACCGCAAATCCGTCACCGATTTCAACACCTTTTACTGCATTAATTCCCATCAGAGCATGCGCCAAATCAGCATCCAAACGATCAAATACCGGTTCGCCCAAACCGACCGGTACATTCTCTGCCACCACGGTCAGTTTAGCACCGACCGAGTTGCCCTCTTTTTTCAGTTCGCGGATCAACTCATCAAACTGCTCGACCGCACTTGGATCCGGGCAGAAAAACGGATTGCTGTTGACCTGTTGCCAATCGATCTGTTGCAAGGCTTGTGGGGCAATTTTTACCGAGCCGATTTGGCTCAGGAAACCACGCACTTCAACCCCGAATTGTTCCCGCAAATATTTTTTTGCCACCGCTCCGGCAGCGACCCGCATCGCGGTTTCTCGGGCAGAAGAGCGCCCACCGCCACGATAGTCGCGCAGTCCGTATTTTTGCTGATAAGTGTAATCGGCATGTCCCGGGCGAAACCGATCTTTAATTTCGCTGTAATCCTGCGAACGCTGATCACCATTTTCGATCAACATTCCGATGCTGGTGCCGGTGGTTTTACCTTCAAACACGCCGGACAAAATGGTCACGCGATCATCTTCACGACGTGGCGTCGTGTAGCGTGAAGTGCCTGGCTTACGGCGATCCAAATCCGGCTGAATATCAGCCTCGCATAGCGTCATGCCCGGTGGCATGCCGTCAATAATACAACCCAATGCGATGCCATGTGATTCACCGAAGGTGGTCACTCTGAAAACTTGTCCGATGCTGTTGCCTGCCATGTCTGTTCCTTTCCGTCCTATTTCTCAATTTGCAACTGTTGACCGTTGCCGTTTTTAATATACACATCTAATTGATTAAAGGCGATCTCAATATTATTCTCTTTAAACAACTGATCAATTCGGCGATTTAAAAAATCAACGGTTTTATTACGCTCATTGGTTTGATTCACATATACACGCAGTTCATGATCAAGCGTGCTGGCACCAAACGTTAAGAAATACACCAGCGGTGCCGGATCTTCCAGCACAAAAGGGGCTTCACTGGCGGCTTTATACAGCAAATCGCGCGTGAGTTCCAAATCTGAACCATAAGCCACGCCGACCTTCAACACAACTCTTGTCGTCGTATTGGTCAACGACCAGTTGGTCAAGCGCTCGGTTACAAAAGCCTTATTCGGCACAATCACTTCTTTGCCGTCAAAATCAACTATCGTGGTCGCACGGATACGAATTTTTGACACCGTGCCGCTGAACTCGCCAATTGTCACCAAATCACCAATGCGCACCGGACGTTCGAACAAAATAATAATCCCCGACACAAAATTCGCAAAAATCTCCTGCAAACCAAAACCTAAACCAACCGACAATGCAGCAAACAGCCACTGCAATTTGCTCCACGACATACCCAAACTGGAAAATGCCACGCCGGCACCTAAGGCAACAAAGGCATAGCTTAAAATGGTGGTGATCGCATACGGTGAGCCTTGCGATAACCGCACTCTGGAAAAGACCAGAATCTCGAGTATTCCGCTTAAATTGCGTACCACTAAATAGGTTCCCCACAAAATCACCATCGAGCTCAAGAAATTGAGCAGCGTGACTGATTCGACGATACTAGCACCATTTTCAGCGGTGGAAGTTTGCTGCCAAAGACTGACGTTATCCAAATAGTACGCCACACTGAGCAGATCAGACCACACCCAATAAAACAGACCAAGCAGCAAGATCCACAATAAAATATCGGTCAGCTTAGTCACTTGTTGATTGACGGTAGAAAGGGCAATTTTCTCGTCTTGTGCATCAATAATTTTCTCTTCTCCGCGAAATTCAGTCTGCTCCGTACTCTCTTTTTCACGCAGCTCTTTCAAACGGCGATATGCCAACTGGCGTGAGGACACCCGAATAGCACGGTGAGTCAGTTCACGGATGTTGATCCATAAAATCAGCACAACGTAAGTGTAGATGATATGTTTAATCAAGGTCAGCGCTGTATAGTAATATCCCAAACCAATCAGCAGAATTAAGCTGATTGGAATCAACAACAGCAACAGACGAAAAAATTTGAACAGCCGCTGATAGTTTGTATGCTCTTGCGGATGGTGCTCATCGCCGAGTAATTCTTGATCCATGCGCTTAATCGCATTACTGAAAGAAGGTGCAAGTTGAAACAAGAAAAACAAAAGTGCGGTGATAATCAAAGCTTCGCCCAAATAATCATTGGCAATCCCGGTTTCTTCCAGCGAGGTAAACGTCGACGCATTCAACAAAACCACTAAAATCGGAATTGAGCGTTTTAAGCTGCTACGGAACATTCCGTTAGCTGTGGCGGAAAAGTTAAAATGTTTATAGGCAATCCCGTTCGGGCGTAGCAATGATAAAAGAAAGGCAATAAAAAACCAAAATGCTGCCATTTTGAGTGCCCAAGGCAGCAGTGCTAACGGCGATTGAAAACAAAAGTAGATCACCAAAATTAAGACGGATAGAAACAATAATGTACTCGGCAGTGCTAATAAAAGCGTATAAAACAGCACAAGGATAGTGCGTGATTGGTTATCGCCACGTAGTGTATTGATATTGCTGTTATGCCAACTGATTTTACGTTTAATCCAATTTTTGGCTAGTGTAATTGCCCCTGCCAACAATAATAAAAAACCAACCAATGAACCTATCGGCAATAGATAATCGCGCCAATTGCTGAAATTTAGCAGTTTAACAATTTGATCTAATTGGATTTTAGCCATTTTTGGAAAATTGATAAACCAATCAAAATCAATTGGGCTGTTGCTGCGCACCCAAAAGCTTTGCTGCTCCAACTTGGATTGCAGCTCTTTACTGATACTGCTCACTTGTTGTTGGTTCAATTCAATATTAATGGCATGATTCAGCTCTTCGTTTAAACGAGTAATCAAATCAGTCAACAATTTACGCCGATCTTGCAAGATGGTGGTCAACTGCGCTTTTTCTTCCTCGTTAAACACTGTTTTCTTGCTCTGTTCCAGCCCTGCGATATAAACCGCCGGGCTATACAATGCATCACGTCGTTCATTAGTATCAAAAATCCGCACCCGCAAATCGGTAATCCGCTTTGACAATCCACCAATCAAACTATCGGTCGGCAGTGCTTGCCGCTGCTTGTTGATAATCCGCGATAGAATCAACGTACCCTGTAGCGCACTAATCTGTTCTTCGATATTGCGCTGAGTCTGCAACAAATTATCCAACATATTGCGAATCCGTAAGCCGTCTTGCACCAGTTGGTTATCCATATTGGTTTGCTCGACCAAATCTTGGCTAATTTTGGCATTAAGTTGCAATTCCTGACGAATAAATTCGTTTTTGTTATTGTTATCGGTGCTCTGTTCCGCTTGCTGCTCTGCCTGTTGTTGTGACTGTTGCAACCTTAAGGCACTTATTTTCTCCTGCAACGCTACTTGAATCGCTTGTTGTTGTTGCTGTTCCAGGTTTTTTTCGGCTACTTCTGATTCGTACAATGAGGTCAAATGTGAATTACCACTTAAACTCAATTGATTATATTCGTTTTTTAAATCGATTAATTTCAACTCGGTATGATATTTGTCCGCTAATGACCGACTGACTTGAGCACTGAATAACAGCTTGTTCAGTTGCTGACTGCGTGCCAAATTTTCCGCAAGTGCGGTCTGCACCCGTTCCGGCGTCGCACGTTGCGCAACTAACAACACATTTAAATTGCTCAAATCGGTTTGTAACTGTTGTAATTTAGCCTGGCCTTCATTTTGCAATTCCAGCAGCTGTGCCAAACTCATCGAATCCCATTTTTTTGCAAGCGTTTCAATACTTTCAGCCGCATTCAAACGGTTTAAATTTTCTTGTGTTTTTTGCAACAGCGTATCAGACTCATCGATGGTCTTTTGCAAACTGTCGATATTGCTCTGCTGCTGCTCGATTTGTGCCAGCAAAGTTAACGTGTCACGCAGATTATTCAGCAACAATCCATTGTCCGGCGTTTTATTTTCATCGCTCTCTGCCGCGCTGATGCTGGCATTCAGCGCCTCTTTATTCGGTAATTGATATTCCGATGCCGACCATGCCGCCGAACTGATAAACAACAGCCCCACTATATACCCTAAAATCCAGAAACGGCTTCTCATACGATCCCTTTTATTGATTCTCTTTTGGTTGATATTGCAACTGCTGCAACACTTGTAGTAGCGATCCGCGCGCCACTTTCATCTGTTGTGAGCCAGTCTCCGACGGCAATGGATAATAGGCAATCGGTTGTTTAAAACGTTCCAATTTATCCTGTAGCCATAACCGCACTTCGCCTACCAATTGTACTGAAAACGGCTGTTTAAATTTCACCATTGCTACCGGACGGTAGCCAAATTCGGCATCAGCCCAGGGTAGCACAACCGCTTGTTCAATCTCAGAATATTGCTGTAGTATTCGTTCTATCTCCTCCGGCTGAATATTCTCGCCACCGGAAATAAACTGATTATCCAGCCGCCCCAGCACGGTCAGATTGCCGTTATGCCACAGTCCGCGATCTTTAGTCTGATACCAGCCTTCGGCATTCAATAACGGTTCGACTGCTCCATCTCGCCAATAACCTTGCGCCAAGCCCGCACCACGCAGCCAGATCTCCTGTTCACGAATACACAGTTCTCGGCCACGCAGTAACCGCGTTTGTGGCTGTTCGAGGTCATTTTGGCACACAAAAACCGTAGATGCCATTTCGGTCATGCCATAACCGCTAAATGTGTTCAAACCTTCAGCCTGCGCTTGAGCGCATAGCATGGGATCAATCGGCGCGCCTCCCAACAGCACAGCTTCAGTTGCAGCCAGTCGATGGTCAACCGCACTTTTTTGTATTTTACTCGCCTGTTCTAAATAAGCCAAATAGCGCTGTAACTGGGTTGGAACTAAAGAAACATGGGTTGCTCTGCCGATGGAACGGTAAAAATCAATGCCGCTGAAATGCAGTTCCGCTGCGGCATTCAGCCAACGCCAAACAATGCCTTGCCCCGAAACATGGTATAACGGCAACGACAACAGCCAAGACTTACTGCTGTCAAAAGCCAAAAATTCATTAACACCCAACGCATTTTGCCAGTGAGCGACAGTATCATGTACCACCGCTTTCGGATCACCGCTGGAACCAGAGGTTAAGGTCATGGTTAACGCTTGTTGCCACAAGCGTGGCGTAACACGTTGATAATTTTTATCATATTCAGCGCTAACAAGCTCGCTGACCGCACTTGCTAAACCTTCATTCAATAGATAGCGGCTTTGCGTCTTATCCGCCAGCGCTTCAAACTCCGGCAACGGCGTTGTCGAACAATAAAAATCCAATTGATTTTGTGACAAAATCCGTGCAATTTTTTCAGCAGGAAACGACGGATTGATCACCATCACCCGTGCACCCAGCGATAATCCTGCCAGGTATAACAACAGTTGTGGCAGGCTGTTTTTTCCGATCAACGCCAGCCCTTGCTGACAACTGACGCCTTGTGCTGCCAATTCATCGGCTAAGCAGTCAATCAAAGCAAAAACCTGCTGCCAACTCAATTCAAGTGCGGTTGTGTCTGTTGCTGTTTTTGGCAATAGAGACAACAAAAGCAAGTCGGAATCCAGTTCCTGGCTTGCTTTGTCTAGGCTTGCTTTGTCTAGGCTTGCTTTATTAAGGCTCGCTTCGCCGAAGCTTAGGTTGTCAAGCGGATAATCGAGCAGATAATCAAGCAGATAGTCGAGCGGATAATAGATAGCCCCCCGCTTCTGCTGGGCTAATTCAGCCAAGCTACGAATAACGTCACTCATACTAAACCGAAAAATAGCTTCTCACTTCTTCAACCAGCTCCGTCGGCAAATGCATGGAGGTCATCGCCCCTTCCAACATCGACATCTTGCGCTGACTATTGGTGTTGGTAATCACCCAATACGGTGTCTCCGGGATCTGTCTTGGCTTGGTATGATTTCCTGCTTGTAACAATGTCGCTTCATCACGCGCAAAATAGATTCGGGTACGCCCTTGTTGCGATTCAGTCGCTTGAGCAAAACTTTCCGGATTGGCACGGTAAAGTGCGGTCAAGATCATTAAAAACCGCACCACCCCTTTGCTTTCGCTCTGAAACTCCTCCGATTGCAACACGCCGTTTAAACGGTTGACCACGCGTTGAATCGCCTCGTCCGACTGTTTTCTCGGGATAACGGGTTCAACAACATCGACTGTCGGCTGCACCGCACTTTTGACTGGTTCGCCGGCATTGATCTGGACAGCATTAGTCTGAACGGCTTGATCCACCGTCTTCGCAGGTTCTTGGCTGCTCAGCGCCATGCCGTCTGTCGCCACGATTTGTTCTTTATTACCACTTTGAGACGAGGACAACTTTAAAAGACGACGCAAAATATCGGAAGCACTTTCGCCAATTGAGCGGGTATTGGCCGCAATATATTGATAAAGCTCTTCATCTACTTCAATAATTTTCATCGTTATCTCCTTGCGTTTTCTCTTTTGTTTTAGGGGCTGTTGATGTTTG
>NZ_VDHB01000043.1:0-4705 GCF_006227735.1 Testudinibacter sp. 'clade 2' | reverse complement strand
AATTATAAACAAAGATCAATAGACCCTATCCTCAACGGATATGTTCGCTAAATAATTCGCCACTATAGAGCTGTTGCTTGATAGCAGAGGAAGCTATTGTTGGGTCATTCCAACTGAATTTAGAGGTGATAATCTCCACTTGTTGTTCATCCGACAGCAAGGCGTCTTGCAATTTGTCCGCCAAACGTTGCAGAAAAATCTCTTTCACCGACAGCAAACGCGTGTTGATCATGATTTTTTCAGAAGCAAAAATATTCGTCAAATACATCAACAGATAAGAGACATTATCCGCCAAGTGGTGGATGATGGTGATCGCATCCGGCTGGTTTTGCTGTGCCTGTTCGCACAAGAATTGAATTTTACTCTCGTCATTCGGTAGTTGATTCGGCAATAACAGATCGACCAATTGATAAATCGCTTTATTACTAACCTGATTATACAGATAGTGGCGTTCCATTTCCGGCACATCTTGGGCAATTTTATCACTCAACTCGCTGAGTTTAGGCAACGTGACATTATCAATATTCATGCGTTTCTGTTTTTCATTTTTGATCATCTTGCCTTCACTTAACACACTGATATTGATTGCGTCGTCAAACTGCAAGAAAATAACGTTGTTACTATTGATGGCGTTGCCCAAATGGCTCTCGGCAAAAGTCCACATCGCAAAGTGTTCAGCGACAATAATCGGGAATTTAAACTCACTTTGCAGCACTTCCTGCAAGTCAGGATTCAGCTCTTCCGCCCCCAGATAAACCCGTTTTTCAAATTTATCGATCCGCCCTAAAATACATAAAGAGCAAGCTAAAATATGCTGAGTGATATCGCTGTTTTGCTGTAAAAAATAGCTTATTCCGCGACTGATGAAGCTTTCTAACGGCAGCGTTTTATCCAGACTATAAAGTTGCTGACGCAACTGTTTACCGTTGAGTTCACATAGGCTGATATCCAAGCTTTTTTCGCTTAAAGTCACCGCCAAATACTGCCAATAAAATGGCGACAGGCAGATCCCCACTGCCGGGCGTCCGCGTACGATTGTATTTTGTACCGCTCTTTCGATCACAAAGTGGGAATGAATTAATTCTCTGGTTAAATTAGTGATGCTCGCCGGTGCAAAGCCGGAAATTTTTGACAAATCGATTCTGGAAATCAACTCAAACTGTTCAATCAAGCGGTAGACTGAACCTAAATGCTGTAAATTTACGCGATTGGCGCCATCTTGTTTTATCTTGGGCATAATTTTTCTTTTATGTTTTGTGGTAAAGGTCAATAACGTTTTTAATCAATTGTCCTTTATACGCATTTATTTATTGATTTACAATAAGATAATCTCAATTCTGCTAATCAGCTCACGATTCTACAATAATTTAATCACAAACAAATATTTACTCATCCGACGGCTTATTTCAGTTCAAATCGTTGTATTTTAGATAAGAATCAGTAAACTAAAGCGATACTTTTATATCTGAATAATTTGAGGAAAAAATGGCTAAAATTTCATCAATCAGTGATGTTTTGCAAGGTAAAATCGCCGTTGGCGAACAGGTTACAGTGCGTGGTTGGGTCAGAACCCGCCGCGATTCCAAAGCGGGATTTTCATTCTTGGCGGTGTATGACGGTTCTTGTTTCGACCCGATTCAAGCCGTGGTCAGCAACCAACTGGAGAACTATCAGGACGAGGTGTTGAATCTTACCGCCGGTTGTTCAGTGATTGTGCGCGGAAAAATCACCGCCTCACAAGGACAAGGACAAGCGGTTGAACTGCAAGCCGACGATGTCACGGTTTGTGGTTGGGTCGACGATCCTGAAACCTATCCGATGGCAGCCAAACGCCACAGCGTTGAATACTTGCGTGAAGTGGCACACTTGCGTCCACGCACCAATTTAATCGGTGCAGTGGCGCGAGTACGCCACTGTTTAGCACAAGCGATTCACCGCTTTTTCCATGAACAAGGTTTTTATTGGGTGGCTACACCGGTCATCACAGCGTCCGATACCGAAGGCGCCGGTGAAATGTTTCGGGTTTCGACGCTGGATTTAGAAAACTTGCCGCGTGGTGACAATGGCTTGGTCGATTTCAAACAAGATTTCTTTGGCAAAGAAGCCTTTTTGACGGTTTCCGGGCAGTTAAACGGTGAAACTTACGCCTGTGCGCTGAGTAAAATTTATACCTTTGGTCCGACTTTCCGGGCAGAAAATTCCAACACTACCCGTCATTTGGCGGAATTCTGGATGGTTGAACCGGAAGTCGCCTTTGCTGATTTAGCCGACAATGCCGCACTTGCCGAAGCGATGCTGAAATATGTGTTTAAAGCCGTTTTGCAAGAGCGTGCCGACGATCTCAAATTCTTTGAAGAGCGGGTCGATAAAGACGTGATCAGCCGTCTGCAAAAATTCATCGCCTCTGATTTTGCCCAAATCGACTATACCGATGCGATTGAAGTGTTACTGAAATCCGGCAAACAGTTTGAATTCCCGGTGGAATGGGGCATTGATTTGTCTTCCGAACATGAACGCTATCTGGCTGAGGAGTATTTCAACTCGCCGGTGGTGGTGAAAAACTATCCGAAAGACATCAAAGCGTTCTATATGCGCCTTAATGACGACGGCAAAACTGTGGCGGCAATGGACGTCTTGGCGCCGGGCATCGGCGAAATCATCGGTGGTTCACAACGGGAAGAGCGGTTGGAGGTGTTGGATCAACGTTTGGCTGAAATGGGCTTGAACCAAGCGGATTACAGCTGGTATCGTGATTTGCGCCGTTACGGCACCGTGCCACATTCCGGCTTCGGCCTCGGCTTTGAACGCTTGATCGTTTACGTCACCGGGGTACAAAACATTCGTGACGTAATTCCGTTCCCGCGCTATCCGCGCAACGCCTCATTCTAAGTATTCAATCCCCGCTGCGGCGGGGTTTTGTTTTTTTATTTACTATCAACCAAGAGAGGTCATGATGGCAGATCCACATATTCAATCGCCAATGGATTTTTGGGATTACTTAACAGTGATTCTGTATCGCTGTGGCTTTGTGCTTGCCGTGCCGTCAGTGGCATTACTGCCCTATTATTTCGATTGGGCAACAAAAGGTGTCTTGCTGGCGGCAGTACTTTGTGCCTCTTCACTGCATATCTACCTGAAACATTTTCGCTTATTACTACAATTTGCCACTTGGGTGGCGGCACTCTGTTTTGTACTGGATTGGCAGTGGCTGGGGCTGGGTGCGGCATTTTTTACCCTTGGCGGTTTGTGTTTCAAAGAGTACTTTTGTTTTCGAGTGTTCGGCTTAAATTTACAACCGCTGTTTTTAGCCTTGTTGTGGTTGAGTTTAGTCATGCAAGCAACGCTGGCGGCACAAATGCTTTCCGGAATCGCCACACTGTTATTGCTGATGTTAAGCATTCAAAAATGGCGGATGCCGCTGCATTTTGATATCGGCGATAAAACCAAATATCAGATTTAAGGCAAGAAAAGGCAAACAATATGAGTCATATTACCCAAATCAATCTGTATCCGATCAAATCCACCCAGCCCATCACGGTTTCCAAAGCGTTGGTACAGCCCTACGGTTTAGAATTTGACCGCACTTTTATGTTGACCGAAGCGGACGGCAGTTTTATCAGCGCCCGCAAAGACGGCGAACTGTTTGCCTTTAGCGCCGTGCCGAGCGCACAAGGATTGCACATTCACCATCAAGACGGCAGCAGCGCAACCGCACTTTATCATGATTTCACCCGACAAGCTGAATGCCAAGTCTGGGGCAACCATTTTGATTCGTTGCTTGCCAACGACAACATCAATAACTGGTTCAGCGAAAAGCTGCAAAGAGCGGTTCAACTGCGCTGGCTCGGTTTTGAGCCGCAACGCCGCATCAAACGCTATCCCGAACAAGCACTGTCTTTTGCCGACGGTTATCCGTTATTGCTGACCAATTTACAATCGCTCGCCAGCGTGCAACAACACTGCCCCGTCGAGATCAGCATGGCACAATTCCGTGCCAATCTGGTGATCGACAACGCCGCGGCATTCAGTGAAAACCAATGGCAAAAAATTCGCATTGGCGAAGTAGAATTTATCAATGCTAAGCCTTGCATTCGCTGTATTCTGACCACGCGCGATCCGCAAACCGCGGAGTTACAACGTAACATGGAGCCGTTTCGTACCCTCAAAAAACAGTTTGCCGATTCGCAGGGACAGCCGGTATTCGGCACCAATCTCGTGCCACTAAATTCCGGGATTATCCAAATTGGTGATTCACTGCAAATCTTGGAATAGCTTCAAGTGCGGTTGCACAACCGCACTTTAGACTGCTGACAAAGGTTAAAATACTCGATTAATGTTGTAACTGTAGGGGCGATTATATATCGCCCCGAGCCGCACTTTGCATTTTTCCTTTATTAATTAAGTGCTTATGCCGCACTTCGCAAACGGGCGGATATATAATCCGCCCCTTGTATATTCAAAATAAAGTATACTAGCAACACAGCACCGAATCGTTATCCACAGCTTGACCGCCCCTAGAGCATCAACTCGTCTTGTAGCGTAGGCGTGGATAACGTTCATCAACAAAACCGAACAGTTGAAATAACGAAACCCGAATACAAGGCTGGTTAATGATGAACAACACTCCGATTTATTGTGGCATTGATGTTGCTAAACGTTCTCTTGTCGTTGGATTAACCGACAAGAAAAAAACAAAAACACAAAC
>NZ_VDHB01000042.1:0-10262 GCF_006227735.1 Testudinibacter sp. 'clade 2' | reverse complement strand
CGTAGTATTAAAACCGTAGAATTAAAAACTGAGAATAAAAAGATACGCCCAAATAAGGCGTATTTTTTTAGCGTTCAATAAAGCAAGTGCGGTAGTGAAAAAACATCTTTAAACCTTCCTTACAACCATTATTTCCATTTAATAACCATCTATTTTTATCTCAAAAATCGCTTAGAGTGCCTTTTTACAGCGTCTTTTGCTGATTTTCATGCTTGTGTATAACCCTGTGATTTACTTAATCCGTAGCGGTCACTAACCGCATAACTAATTTCGCATAATGTATATTATGTTAAATTAGATAAAATAGTAAGTCACTTTTATGTCACATCGATTGCCCTGTTGATGCCGTAATTGGACAACCGCCGTTATTCGTAGAAATAATGGTTTGATATCGAATCCAAATCAGACTGGATCAAGATGAAATATGCGTTAGCTAAAACAACGGATTATGAAGTTATGTCGATAACTAAAACTGCCCAAAATAAAATTCGAGTGCGGTTTTATCCGCTATTACGATATGCCCTCAATTCAGTCTAAAAATATAAAATGCCATTGTTCGATTTTAATAAAATAAGAATAGTTATGATTTCTTTATATATTAATCACTTACCCTTAAACTGCTATCTTTTTACTTTTTTTTGGCGTATCATCGATAAGGTTCCTACTATCACATCACATAAATTTGATAGTTTTATTTAAACAGTTGATTCAAAATAAATTTTTCAAAAGGACATCAATATGCTAGAGAAAAAAGTAATCAATAAGCTAAATGAACAAATAAATTTGGAATTCTACTCTTCCAATTTATATCTACAGATGAGCGCATGGTGCTCTCAAAAAGGATTTGAAGGTGCAGCTCAATTTTTGTTGAGACATGCCGATGAAGAGATGCAACACATGCAAAAGCTGTTTCAATACCTGAATGACACTGGCATCATGCCTGTGTTAGGCGAATTGGATGCACCACCTGCCGACTTCTCCTCTTTGCGCGAAATTTTCGAATTAACACTCGAACATGAAAAGTTAGTGACTAAAAAAATTAATAAACTGGTGGAAGTCACCTTTGAATGCGGTGATCAGTCCAGTTTTAATTTCTTGCAATGGTATGTAGCAGAACAACATGAAGAAGAGAAACTGTTCAACAGTATTTTAGATAAATTCAACTTATTAGGTGATTCAGGCTTATCCCTGTATTTCTTGGATAAAGAATTGGCAGCCCTGTAAAACTGAACCTTGGAGATTATATTATGTTATCGAAAAAAATTATTGATGATCTGAACGCACAGCTTAACTTGGAATTCTTCTCTTCCAATTTATACCTACAAATGAGCGCATGGTGTGAAAAGAAAGGCTTTCCTGGTGCTGCTCAGTTTTTATTGGCGCATGCTGATGAGGAAATGCAACATATGCGTCGTTTATTCACTTATTTAACCGAAACCGGCGCCTTGGCGGTAATTGGTAAAATTGAAGCACCACAACAACAGTTTTCTTCCCTGAAAGAAGTTTTCGAACTGACCTACGAACACGAAAAACTGGTCACCTCGAAAATTAATGAATTGGTCGATACCACATTTAAAGAAAAAGACTTCTCTTCTTTCAACTTCTTACAATGGTATGTAGCAGAACAGCACGAAGAAGAAAAATTATTTAGCGGCATTTTAGATAAATTTAACCTAGTCGGCACGGATGGACGCGGTTTATATCACATTGATGCTGATTTGGCTGGATTAGCGGTAGAAACTACGGCTAGTGAAGTTACACAATAGTGACGTTGTCACAATAATGCACACTATAAAAGGGTAGAACCATCAGGCACTACCCTTTTTATTATACCTATTTATTCAAAATAGTATTGATAATAACCTACTGATAACAATAAGTGCGGTATAAAAACGCAGCCAACAAAATCGCTAGTGCGATCAGCAGTTGGAACAGTCTTTTTTTGGTTAATTTCTCCGCCGCCATTTTATCTCCACAAACTCTCTATTTTAATACTTCTTATATAGATCGAATAATGCTAGAATTATTGAGATAGATCAATTTATTTCTCAATAAAGGTGTAATAAAAATGCCCTCAACCAATATTTCTGCGGTACGTATTCAATCCGGTGGCTGTGCTATTCATTGTCAGGACTGTAGTATCAGCACACTTTGTATTCCGTTCACTCTGAATAATCAAGAGCTGGATCAACTGGATAATATTATTGAGCGCAAAAAACCGATTCAAAAATCGCAAATCATGTTTAAAGCCGGTGACCCATTGCGTTCGCTGTATGCGATTCGTTCCGGTACCATCAAAACCTATACCATCAGCGAAACAGGTGAAGAGCAAATCACCTCTTTTCACTTGCCCGGTGATTTAGTCGGTTTTGACGCTATCACTGATATGCAACACCCAAGTTTTGCTCAAGCGTTGGAAACTGCAATGGTGTGCGAAATTCCGTTTGATATTTTAGATGATCTCGCTGGAAAAATGCCGAAACTAAGACAACAAATCATGCGTTTAATGAGCAGCGAGATCAAAAGCGATCAGGCGATGATTCTGTTGTTATCAAAAATGAATGCCGAAGAACGATTAGCCGCCTTCATCAATAATTTATCTCAGCGCTACTCTGCACGCGGCTTCTCCTCTAAAGAATTCGGGTTGACGATGACCCGCGGCGATATTGCCAACTATTTGGGACTGACTGTCGAAACAATCAGTCGTTTATTAGGACGTTTTAAAAAGAACGGTATCCTTTCAGTACAGGGGAAATTTATTACGATTACTGACCTTGAAAAGCTTCGTGCATTAGCCGACTCTACCAAATGTAAAGGCTCATAATCGAAAAAATTACCCGATACACATTGTTGTGTGCTAAAAGTGTAGTAAAATATTCTCCTTAGTGTTCTCCCATTAGAACTTGGAGGTGATTTGTATGCATTTCAATAATATCTTAGTGGTTATCGATCCGATGCTGGAAACCCAGCCTAGCCTTTTGCGTGCATTACATTTGGCAAAACAGCTGAAAAAAGCCGATATCCGCGCTAAATTAACACTGTTCTTATCTCTCTACGATTTTTCGTTTGAAATGAGTGCCATGCTATCTGCTGAAGAGCGGGAAAGCATGCACGAAGGCATTATCAATCAGAAAAAAGAGTGGCTGGAAGAGCTGATTCAGCAAACCATTCCTACAGATTCCGGCATTGAAATCGACACTACTGTCGTGTGGAAAAGCCGCGATTACGAAGCGATTCTTGAGCAGGTTAAGCTGAAAAATCACGATTTGGTGGTTAAAGTGGCAAAACCAGCTGAAGGTTTGGATGCGCTGATTTTCACGCCAACCGACTGGCAGCTATTGCGTAAATGCCCTTGCCCTATTCTGATTGTCAAAGAACATGAATGGCAACCGGAAGGACGAATTCTGGTTGCGGTCAACGTTGCTGATGACGAAGAATACCACGATATTCTGAATAAAAAATTGGTTGATGCCAGCCTTGATTTGGCTAAGGTATTGGCGGCGGGCAATATTCACCTGGCAACTGCCTACCCTACTACACCGGTCAATATGGCGATCGATCTGCCTGAATTTAACCCGAATGCCTACACAGACAGCATTCGTGGTCAGCATTTGATTAACATGAAAGCGTTGCGTCAGCATTATTGCATTAACGAAGATCATACCCATGTGGAAGAAGGACTACCGGAAGAAGTTATTCCGCAAGTTGCTGAAAAAATTAAAGCAGAATTAGTCGTTTTGGGCACGATTGGACGTACCGGTTTATCGGCGGCGTTTTTGGGCAATACTGCTGAGCATGTTATTGGTCGTTTGAATTGTGATGTGTTGGCGATAAAACCCGATCCTTATGAACTGGAACAGATGAACAATAGTCAGGATTAATTCGATATTTCTGCAAAAGCTTCCTTTCCCGGAAGCTTTTGTATTTCTGCTTAAATTCAAGACTATTCTAGGGTCTGTGCTCTAATGTATTTTGCCGCAACCGCACTTTGATTGCTAATAATTATCAATAACTGATTATTTATTAGCCAACACCTATCATAGCTATCCATAATTGCGATTAGCATCAAAAGAAGCTAACACCTATACTTTATGCGTGAATAACATATTACTATTTATTAAGGAGAAATATTATGACAACAAATATTGGATTAGATGTGGGAAAGTCACAAGCCCTCGCCGAAAAATTAAACGTTTTACTGGCAAATTATCAAGTTTTTTACATGAATGTACGTGGCTATCACTGGAATATTACCGGTCCTAACTTTTTCGAATTGCATGTTAAATTTGAAGAGATTTATGATAACTTGGTGATCAAAATTGATGAAATCGCTGAGCGAATTTTAACATTGGGGCAACGTCCGCTGCACTCTTTTCAAGACTACTTGGCAATCTCCGACATTCAGTCTCACACCAATGCGGTTACCGATACGCAAACCTTGCAAGGTACGTTAGACGGTTTTAAAGCATTATTAGTGCTACAGCGGGATATTTTGTTTTTAGCCGGTGAAGCGGATGATGAAGGTACAGCTTCACAAATGAGTGACTATATCAAAGAGCAGGAAAAACTCATTTGGATGCTGAATGCAGTTTCTGCACGCTAATTGAAACCAGATAATACAACGAAAAAAGAGGCGTGGTGATATCACTACGCCTCTTTTTTTGACTAATAATGTTTATCGCAGAATCAAGATCGGTTTGCGGCTGTAACGTGCTACTTTAACCGTGTTTGAACTTAGCCCTTCTTTATTATCATCTTTTGATGCCATCATAATAATAAGATCGACATTTTTTTCTTCAGCAACTCGATTCACTTCTTCATAAATTGTGCCGTAAGCCACGATATGTTGCACTTTACTCTCTTGTGGGAACACATCTCGGGTAAATTCATGCAATTTTTTATTGGCTTCCGCCAGCACTTCTTTATCAAAATTAGTGGGTAAAAACGAGGAAACAATACTATTGCTCGGTGCCGACACAATGCCGGCAACACGATAAATAGTATCTGGATTATTCCGCGTCATTTCAAGTGCAGTTTCCGCTAATTTTTTGGCTAGCGGAATATACCCCAGATCAATCACAATTAAGATATTCTTAAACATTATTCACTCTCCCTTTTACGATTCGATTTTACGACGGCGTCGGATTTGATTGAACCCTAAACCGAATAATAGCAGCAATGCTGGAATAAACATCCATTCTTTGGCGAGTGTATTGTGACGCGGTAACGCAACATACAAAATAGTTTGATCCCAGCTTAAGCCGGCTTTTTCTGCTGCTGAATCCAGTTGTGCCTCATCAATGATGATTTTATGCGTCATTTCGCCATCAACTTCAATCTGCTCTCCCGTATCTAATAAGGTTAAGCCCAGATTCTGTATCCGTTCTTCTCCGCTATTGCCTTGTGGAACATTCAATTTTGCGAAAAATTCAATCGGTGTACCATATTGGTTGATTCCCGCCACTTTTAAGGTCATGGTTTCACCCACCGGGGCATGGGCAATTTCCTGCACAATGTTGATCGGCTCAATATGACGCTCAGTTGGCGAAATATAGTTCATAAAGAATCCCGGGCGGAACAGCATAAAGGTGATTAATAGCAATAATGCGGTTTCCCACCACTTGGTATGGTCAAAGAAGTAGCGCATTGAAGCTGCAGTAAATGCCAATATGGCTATTGTGGCGACAATAAACACCATCACACCTTTGGCAAAACCGACATCAATCAATAACAAATCCGTATTGAAAATAAACAAGAACGGTAAAATAGCGGTACGCAAGCTGTAACCGAACGCCACCAAGCCGGTCTTGATCGGATTGCCACCGGATACCGCTGCCGCCGCAAAAGAAGCCAGGCCGACCGGCGGGGTCACATCCGCCATAATTCCGAAGTAGAATACGAATAAATGCACCGCAACCAACGGTACTATTAAACCGTTTTGACGCCCAACTTCCACAATCACGGTTGCCATTAAGGACGATACCACAATATAGTTGGCGGTTGTCGGCAAGCCCATCCCTAAAATCAGGCTGAAGATCGCAACTAAAATCAGCATTAACAGAATATTACCCATCGATAAAAATTCGATAATACTCGAAAGCTGCACACCAAAACCGGTTAATGCCACCACGCCGACGATAATCCCGGCAGTTGCTGTGGCAATGCCGATGCCGATCATATTACGTGCGCCGCTTTCCAAACCGGTAACTAAATCATTGAAGCCCTGTTTGGTCGCAGCCGCAACTTTTCCTTGGCGGCGATAGAGCTGCAAAATAGGTCTTTGAGTCAATAAAATAAAACAGAGCGCCAAGCTTCCCCAGAAAGCGGACAAACCCGGTGACATTCTTTCCACCATCAAACACCAGATCAAAATCACCACCGGCAATAAGAAATGCAATCCGGCATTCACGGTAGGTTTAACCGAAGGCAATTTCACTACCGGAGAATTCGGATCGTCAATTTCCAAATCGTCAAATTTAGCCACCCGTTTTAATAACAGAAGATAAACCAGTCCCACTAATATCGATACAATGGCTAAGGCGTGATCTGGCGATAGCGTTTTTATCCATGACAAGCCATACTCAATGATAAAATACACCACACAGATAGTAATAAAGCTGCCTAATCCGCGTAATACACTAATCACCCAAGGTTTGGCGGCATCCGCTCTTTCCAAACCTTTCAGATCCATTTTGCAGGCTTCCAAATGTACAATATACACTAAGGCAATATAAGAAATAATCGCTGGCAGGAAAGCGTGGGTAATCAGCTGACTGTACGGCATATTGACATATTCAATCATCAAAAATGCAGCAGCACCCATCACCGGCGGCATGATTTGCCCATTGACCGAAGATGCTACTTCTACTGCCCCTGCTTTTTCCGCAGAAAAACCGACCCGTTTCATCATTGGAATGGTAAAGGTTCCGGTGGTTACCACATTTGCAATTGAAGAACCGGAGATCAAGCCGGTCAAGCCGGAGGCTACCACCGCCGCTTTTGCCGGCCCACCACGGAAATGCCCTAAAAAGGCAAAGGCGGTTTTGATAAAATAGTTTCCTGCCCCGGCTTTATCCAACAATGCACCAAATAATACAAACAGGAACACATACTTGGTGGAAACTCCAAGTGCTACGCCAAATACTCCTTCGGTGGTGATCCATTGTTGATTGATGATATGCGACAAACTGCCGGTTCTGTGGCTGACAATCCAGCTGGACGGAAAATATTGGCCAAAATAGTTATACAGCAAAAATACACTGGCAATAATCACCAATGGCAAGCCTAAACTACGCCGGCAAGCTTCCAACAATAATAAAATCCCGACAATCCCGACAACAATGTCTTGCGTATTCGGCGCACCAAAACGTGTAACCAGTTCACCATAAAAAAACAGATAATAGGAGGCACAGAAGGTGGCGGCAAAAGCAAAAATCCAATCTAAAATCGGTACATGGTGGATTGGTGAAGATTTAAACGCCGGATAGGAAAGATAGGCTAGAAACAGCGCAAATGCCAGATGGATTGAGCGGGCTTTAGTATCATCAAACACCACGTTGATCGAGCCCAATCCGATTGAACGTAGCATTTCTTGAAACACAAACGGCAAAGGCGAAGCATAATAAATTTGAAATAACGACCAAAGAATGGCAACCGCAAAAATCAATTTTTTTGTAAAGCCATAGGGATTGCGACCGCCGGAGTCGTTTGCCGCCACCATGTCTTGCAGATCGTCTTGGTCAAAGGTTTTATTGGTTTTGTCTAACATAGTCCTTTTCCCTGTTAAGTTGTAGGTTTAAACAGCAAAGGCAGGGAAATCCCCTGCCTTTAATAAAATTAAGCAAGCTAAGAAAAATTACATCCAGCCTCTTTCTTTATAATAACGCACTGCACCATCGTGTAATGGCGCAGACAGTGCGTTTTTAATCATTTCATCTTCTTTCAGGTTTGCAAATGCCGGGTGTAAACGTTTAAAGCGATCAAAATTATCGAACACCGCTTTCACGACCGCATAAACCTGATCATCACTGACATCGGCAGACGTCACCAACGTCGCATAAACCCCAAAGGTATTGGTCGGGTTATCCGAGCCCGCATACAAACCGCCCGGAATCACTGCTTTAGCATAATAACTGTGATCGGCAACCAATTTGTCAATCGCTTCGCCTTCAACCGGCACTAAATGTGCGGCACAAGATGCCGCAGCCTCTTTCAGTGCCCCGTTCGGGTGACCCACGTTATAAGTGATTGCATCCAGATTGTTATCACACATCACCGATGCCATTTCTGCCGGCTTCAATTCGGAAGCAACTTTAAAGGCGGAATCATCCCAGCCTTTAGCGGCTAAAATTACGTTCATGGTTGCCCGCGTGCCAGACCCCGGATCACCGACATTGACACGTTTGCCTTTCAGATCATCGAAAGATTGAATACCCGAGTCGTCACGCGCCATCACCGTAAACGGCTCTGGGTGAATCGAGAACACCGCTCTTAACTTATCATTTTTCTTGCCTTCAAACGAGCTAGTGCCGTTATAGGCATGATATTGCCAGTCTGATTGAGCAATCCCCATATCTAATTGCTTTCCGGCAATCGCATTTAAATTAGCAACTGAAGCGCCGGTGGAAGGCGCATTACATTTGATGCCGCTTTTCGCTGAATCACGGTTGACCAACTGGCAAATGGATTGTCCCACGACATAATAAACACCGGTTTGTCCGCCGGTTCCGATGGTAACAAATTGTTCAGCAGCCATAACAGCGGTAGATGATGCCATTAGTCCGGCAACGAAAGATAATTTAAAAAGTTGTTTCATGTATAGCACTCCTTCTAAATTGTGATCTGTCAACATACAGATTTATAAGTGTAATTGCATAGCATTAAGTCAGCGGCAGTGCGACTTGCCTGCTAACATATACAAAGGTTATATAAATTGCAACTACAATTGCAAAACAGGATTTGTTTTAACAATGAATTTGCTATTTATTTAGTCATAATTTAATAAATGTCGTGATCATTAATTTTCCATTTAAAAATATTTAGCATCCGTTGCCAATTTTGATCAACCTCAGCACAAATTGTTATTTTCTGCCCGCTTATCGGGTGTTCAAAGCCGATTTTATGCGCATGCAGCATTAAGCCACTGCACCCCAGATGCTCACTAAAAGTGCGGTTTTGGCGCAAATCCCCATAAGCCGAATCGCCGATGATCGGATGATGCAGGTGCTTCATATGACGCCTTAATTGATGTTTACGACCGGTTTGCGGCAATAATTTCACCAGACTATAACGGGCACTGGCATAGCGTCCGGCAGGATACGGCATTTCGATCTGCGCTAAAGTCTGGTAATCGGTGACCGCACTTTGAGCCGCTTTTTCCGGCTGACTGAATTTATCGGCAATTTTATCCAACTGCTCTTTTAACGGATAATCAATTCTTCCCTGCCCGCACAAAAACCCCCGCACCACCGCCAAATAGCTTTTTTCGATCTGTTTTTGTTCGAATTGTCGGCTGAGACGACGAGCAGATTCTTGGTTCAGCGCCAACACCAATACACCGGATGTCGGACGATCTAAACGATGAACCGTATAAACGTGCTGCCCGATTTGATCACGCAAGGTCTGCATCACAAAACGGGTTTCATGCTTATCCAGCCAGCTACGGTGTACTAGCATGCCTGCTGGTTTATTGATAGCAATAATGTCCTCGTCACGATACAAAATTTGCAAAATCGGCGGCTGTGCTGTTGTCTGCTCTCCATTGCCAGAGTCAAAGTGCGGTTTATGCTGGCTCATTCAGCAGGCTTTCTATGTCGGTTAATGGGGATAGCAACAGCTCAAGTTGGGCAATATCGTTCATTGCCTCTTCCAGATAAGGCGTAATGGCAATTTTGCTAGGCAGCGGCGCCTCAGCATCCAACAACGCGTGCATACGCGGAATAAAAATCCATTGCAGCCACTCATACGGCTCCAACGTGTCTAAATGGAACGGTTGCTCGCTCTGCAACCGCTCTTGTTCCGGTGGTGAGGTTTGCCATAAAGCCAATTGCTGTAAGTTATATTGCAACTGCTGCAAATGTTGGCGTACTTTATCCTCTTGCGACATCATGCTTTCTCCTTAAAATTTGGTGTGCCTATTGTAATCCAACTGCTGCGCAAGTTCTGCAAAAAAAGAGAGCCAAGCTAGGGTCTGTTGATGTTTGTTTATATTTTGAGTTGTCGTTTAAAATGAGCACAATCTAGGCGTAAGCCGAAATCAATAG
>NZ_VDHB01000041.1:0-2306 GCF_006227735.1 Testudinibacter sp. 'clade 2' | reverse complement strand
CCCCTACTTTATTGAATTAGTTATCTGTATTTTGTTTTATTTTATCCTCTATCTAGGCTAATCACCTAATACAAACCGCTCCCGCAAGCGATGCAACTCGTCACGCACCGCAGCGGCTTGTTCAAACTCCAGATTTTGCGCATGTTGGTACATTTGCTGTTCCAGTTTTTTGACCTGTTGTTCAAACTCTTTAGCCGTTTTCGGTTGGTAAACCGCACTGGGTTCTGCCACTTTTTGTCGTTTTTGCTTACCGCGCGCTTTATTGTTTGTCCCTTGCCCGATGTCAAGCAATTCGCCGACTTTTTTGTTTAACGCTTGTGGCACGATGCCGTATTTTTGATTGTGGGCAAGCTGTTTTTCACGGCGACGGTTGGTTTCGCCCATCGCTTTTTCCATTGAATTGGTGATGCGATCCGCATACAAAATCGCTTTACCGTTCAAGTTTCGTGCTGCACGGCCGATGGTTTGGATCAGCGAACGTTCGGAACGCAAAAAGCCCTCTTTATCGGCATCTAAAATCGCCACCAGCGACACTTCCGGAATATCCAGCCCCTCACGCAACAAGTTGATGCCGACTAGCACGTCAAATTCGCCCAAACGCAAATCGCGGATAATCTCCACTCGCTCGACAGTATCAATATCCGAATGCAGATAACGCACCCGCACGCCGTGCTCTTCCAGATAATCGGTCAGATCTTCCGCCATGCGCTTGGTCAACGTCGTCACCAACACCCGCTCGTTTTGGTCACTACGCAAACGGATTTCCGAGAGCAGATCATCGACTTGGGTGGCAACAGGGCGCACTTCCAAAATCGGATCCAGCAAGCCGGTCGGGCGTACTACTTGATCAATCAGTTCACCGCCGGATTTTTCCAGCTCGTAAGGGCCGGGCGTAGCGGAAACATAGATGGTTTGCGGTGCCAGCCGTTCAAATTCTTCAAAACGTAATGGACGATTGTCCAACGCCGACGGCAAACGAAAACCGTATTCCACCAGCGTCTCTTTACGCGAACGGTCACCACGGTACATACCGCCGATTTGCGGCACGGTGACGTGTGATTCATCGATAATCAGTAAACCGTCACTCGGAATATAATCAAACAAAGTCGGTGGCGGCTCGCCCTCGCCTCGCCCCGAGAGATAACGCGAGTAGTTTTCAATGCCGGAGCAATAACCCAGTTCATTCATCATCTCAATATCAAACTGAGTACGTTGGGTAACACGCTGTTCTTCAAGTAATTTATTGTTTTCCAACAGATATTGACGCCGCTCCGCCAGCTCAATTTTAATTTTCTCAATCGCATCTAAAATCCGTTCACGCGGCGTGACATAGTGGGTTTTCGGATACACCGTATAACGCGGCACGGCGCCGAAATTGTGTCCGGTGAGCGGATCAAACAGGCTCAAGCGTTCCACTTCTTCATCAAACAGTTCAATTCGCAGCGCCACATCGTCGGATTCGGCGGGGAAAACATCGATGATTTCGCCGCGTACTCGAAAAGTACCACGCTGAAAAGCTTGATCGTTGCGGGTATATTGCAACTCGGCCAGTTTGGATAAAATTTGGCGTTGATCGATAATCGTACCGCTTTGTAGGTGCAGCATCATTTTCAGGTAAGAATCCGGATCGCCCAAACCATAAATCGCAGAAACCGAAGCAACTACAATGGTGTCGCGCCGTTCTAAAAACGACTTGGTCGCCGACAAGCGCATCTGTTCGATTTGATCGTTAATTGAAGCGTCTTTTTCGATAAAGGTATCACTCGCCGGCACATAGGCTTCCGGCTGATAATAATCGTAGTAGGAAACAAAATATTCAACCGCATTTTCCGGAAAAAATTCCTTCATCTCGGCATACAGTTGTGCCGCGAGGGTTTTATTCGGCGCCAGCAGCATTGCCGGGCGATTCAGTTGTGCGATCACATTGGCGATGGTAAAGGTTTTGCCTGATCCAGTCACGCCTAACAGAGTCTGATGCGCCAAACCGTCCTGCAGCCCTTCAATTAATTTGCCAATCGCCTGCGGCTGATCGCCGGACGGTTTAAAATCAGAATGCAGCTTGAACGGTTTACTACTTTTACCATTCGATAAAGAGGCGACTGTCGACATAATTAAAATCACTATTGTATGCTAAACTCAAGGTTGTTATTTTAACACACTTCAAAAGCAAATTTTAAAATGAATATCCGATTCGCACGGCAATACCCCGTATATAACCTATCAAACTGATAGTTCAACTAAACTTTCTATTTTTTTCGACAAAAAACAATTATCAAAAATTGACTTTTTGCACAGTCTATAATCCT
>NZ_VDHB01000040.1:0-12845 GCF_006227735.1 Testudinibacter sp. 'clade 2' | reverse complement strand
GATCAACAGACCCTAAATACTGACAATGATTTATTCTGTTGACTCTCTAATGATTAGCTCGCCCGGATATAATACCGTTTGAAAATCTGAACGCTCTCCATTCATTCGCTGGTATAGCAATGTGAATGCTTTATACCCTATTTGAAACGTAGGTTGCTTCAAGGTCGAAATTCCAACTCCGACGACAGAAGCCCAAACCGGATCATCAAAACCCAGTAAACCGATATCCTTACCCCATTCCAATTTTAAACGTTTTAACGAGAGTGAGATATTCAGTGTTACCGCCCCGTTGACCGAAATGATCGCTTTGCGCATTCCTCGATTTCTAGCACAAAATTCTGCAATAATACGGTCTACTTCCTGTGCGTTTTTGCTATCATGCAGCTCCGCCACTTCACCGATACAGGGTTGATTCAGTGCAACAATCTGTTTAAAGGTCTCGATCCGTTTTTGCCGCGGTTGAATATCATCCACCGTTTCCGTGATAAAAAGCATTGCTTCAAACCCAGAATTTAACAAATAATGCGTGACCTCCGTTGCCGCCTGCACATTATCCAAGCCTACCACATCACAGGGCAAATCATAAATTTGGCGATCTACCGAAACCGTCGGTAGGGAAAATTGTTTAAAATTATCATCATGCGCCCGCAACGCATGAATAATCACCCCTTCCACCTGGTAACTACGCAAAAGTCGCAAAATTTTGCACTCCCGCTCGATTTGATTGTTGGTATTAAAAACCAGCAAGGTGTAATCATGCTCTTGACTGGCCGCTTCGATTCCCTGCATAACATCAATCGAATAAGGATTATTGATATCGGCAAAAACCAGTGCCACCAATCTAGTGCGACCGCACTTCATACTACGGGCAATCTGGCTAGGTTGATAATTTAAGCTTTCGATTGCTGCCGCAATTTTGTGCTGCATATTTTCTGAAAGTATTGCAAACTCCCCATTCAAATAGCGTGATACGCTGGTTTTTCCAACTTTTGCCAGTTTTGCCACATCACTGATCGTCGCTTTTTTATCGCCGGGAGCCATTTTCATGCTGAGCCATCCTAATTTATTTATAAAAGGATATTATTCAACAAAATCGCCGGCATGAAAATCACAATAGCCAAGACAATCAAAATAATCGCTAAATATGGCATAACAGCTTTAAATGATTTATCTATCGGCAAATTTCCGATGACACTGGCGATCAACAAACATAAGCCATACGGCGGCGTAACCAATCCCATTGCTAAGGTAATAATGATGATGATACCCAACTGTATCGGATCAACCCCGATTGCTTGCGCTACCGGATAAATTACCGGTACAAAAAGTACCATCGCCGGAATAGCATCCATAAAGGTGCCGATAAATAAGAAGAATACAATAATCAACAGTAGGAATAGATATTGGCTGCCACCGATATCATTGAAAAAACCTGCAACTAACGTATTGATTCTAAAATATCCCAGAAATTCGCCTAACGCTGAAGCTGCAGCCAACGCAAATAAAGAGAGGCAGCTTAGTTTTAAGGTTTCGACCAGAATTTTTGGCAGATCTTTAACCGTAATGGTTTTGTAGAAATAAGCACTGACAAAATAAGCATACACAGCCGAAAATGCTGCCGCCTCGGTTGGTGTGAACACCCCAAACACGATCCCGCCAATAATAATCAGCGGTGTGATCAAAGCCGGAATCGAGTTTTTAAAGAGCAGCCAAAAAACAGGCCATGGCATTTTAGCTTCTTTCGGTAGAGCCGTGCGTACTGCAACATAGTAAATAAACAACATCATACCAAGACCAATTGCGATACCCGGTAAAATGCCGCCGATAAAGAGCTTACCGACCGAAGTATTAGTTAACCCGCCATAGATAACCATTGTGATACTCGGCGGGATAATACTACCGATAGTAGAAGATGCCGCAGTCACACCGACGGCCATTTCTCGGCTATAGCCTTTTTCGATCATATTCGGAATCAGAATTTTACCTACTCCCGCGGTATCAGCTTGTGAAGAACCGCTCACCCCGGCAAATAACATCGAAACCATTACATTAGCATGCCCCAAACCGCCCGGACATCGACCGACAATGCCTAGTGAGAAATCGATCAATTTTCTGGAAATATTACCTTGATTCATAATGGTTGCGGTCAACACAAACAACGGTACTGCCAACAACACATAAGAGTTCAACCCGTAAAACATTTTCATAGGAATCATGGTATTTGGTACACCACTGATAGAGCTGATTCCGATTAAGGCTGCGATAGCGATCGAAAATGCAATCGGAATACCAATAAGTATCAATATGATAAATAGAATAGTGACCAATAAGAGTGTCATTATTTTTCCCCCGAAATGTCATCTGTTAACAGAACACCTGTTTTTAAGGCAATAACTTGTTTAATCAGATCTTCAATCAAATAGATCGCAATGCTGATAAAAGTAATCGGTAGAATCAGCCAAACATAACCTTGTTTTAAACTTGGAATGGTAACCCAACGTGAATTCCAAAACGTATTGGTGATTTCACTGCTATAAACAAAGCAAAAAGCGCAAAAAACAATAATAATCAGATCTTGCAAGATAATTAATATCGGTTTTTTCTGTGTTGATAGCTGACCATTCAATAAATTAAAACTGAAATGCTGCTTGCGTTTCGCCATCACCGCCGCCCCCAGCAACATCGACCAAATAAACGCATTGACCGATACCTCTTCAGTCCAAGTCGCACTGATCCCCGAATAACGTGTACCGACTTGAAGCAGGGTCGTTATCACAAAAACCACCAAAAATAATGTACCCAGCGACAGTTGTATTTTTTCCAGATAATCCGTTAGTTTTCGCATCTCTCCCCCTCATTCAAGCCCATCAACCAAATACCATCATTTAATAAATTTACTGCGTATCTCGAATTTGTTGCAGCGTATCGGTCATACCATATTTTTCAGCCCAGCGATCTTGAATAATTTTCGCTGCATCGGAGAAAGGGACAGTATCTACCTCATTAACAATCGCACCATCAGCAATCGCTTTGTCTTTATATTGATGTTCTTCGCTATAAATGGCATTGCGCTCGGCTTGAGTCGCCTCTTGGACGGCAGTTTCCAAAATTGCTTTTTGCTCCGAGTTCATTTTGTCCCAGATACTAGCTCTGATCAGCAAAAAACGAGTGGTGTAATCATGAGCAGTTTCAGAAATGTATTTTCCGTTAGCTGTTTTGTGGTGTTCCATCGGTACAAGATATGGATACGCATTTTCTGAACCATCAACCACATTGCTAGCCAGCGCTTGATACAACTCAGCCCATGCAACTGAGGTCGGAATTGCTCCTATTGAACTCCAAAAATCAGAAACAACCCCCGCTGTCTGGGTTCTGATCTTTAAGCCTTTTGCATCTGCAGGAGTATTTATTGGCTTTTTACCATACCAGTGACGCACACCAGCGGTCCAATAGCCGATCACATAATATTTATTACCTGATTTTTGATAAATAATATCCGCAATTTTTTTACCGATATCCCCATCAACGACCTTTTCCCAATGTTGATAATTGTTGAAAAGATACAATAGAGAGAATAAATCCACTTCATCAATCCCAGCTGAAGTCATAAAACCGGGTGAAACCAAGACAATATCAGCACCGCCCAATACCAATTTTTCAACCAGCTCGTTTTCATTGGTACCGATAGTGCCTGCATGAACTTCAATATCAAATTTTGCAGATTGTTCAGCAGACTCTTTAAGTTTTAACATTCCAGTTTGATACGGGCTGGTTATATTGGTTTGATTGTGAGCCGCCACCAATTTAAGAGGTTTATCAACACCGACACTTGAATTATCTGCTTCCCCGCAACCTACAATGGCTAGGGACATTAACAACATTAATATTTTTTTCATAAATAACCTCGTTGATAAAATAGATTGACTTTATGGAACTGGTTCCATAAAAATAAAATAGAGCACTTTATGAACGATGTAACGTTTTTGATAATGAATTTGTGATGTATCTCAAACTATTTTTAAAAATAGCGAATTAAGAGCGGTAGGGAATAAAAATAACAGCAACAATTTAGCCAACCGCACTTTACCGTTATAAAACGTAAAGTGCGGTATTGCTTATGGCGTGTTTAGCTCAGATCTGCACCGTTGCTGGCGATGACTTTTTTGTACCAGAAGAACGAGTCTTTACGTGAACGGGCTTTTGTGCCGTTGCCGTCATCATCAATATCGACATAGATAAAGCCGTAGCGTTTTGACATTTCCGAAGTGGACATGCTGACTAAATCAATCGGGCCCCAGCTCAGGTAGCCGCGAAGATCGACGCCGTCGTTAATTGCTTCCTGCATTTGTTGAATGTGGGTGCGGTGGTAGGCAATGCGGTAATCGTCGTGAATGCTGCCGTCCGCTTCCACTTGATCGTATGCGCCTAAACCGTTTTCCACGATAAACAGTGGGATTTGATAACGATCATACATATCGTTTAAGGTGATGCGCAAGCCGACCGGATCGATTTGCCAGCCCCAATCGGACGCTTGCAGATACGGGTTTTTCACTCCGCCCATCAGGTTGCCACCCACTTTCTCCGCATTGTCATGGGTGGTTGCGGTCAGGGAAACGTAGTAGCTGAATGAGATAAAATCGACTGGATATTGTTTTAAAATCGCATCATCGCCCGGCTCTTTGTGAATGCGCACATTGTTTTCCGCCCAATGGCGCAGCATAAATTTCGGGTATTCGCCACGAGCGTGCACATCGGTGAAATACAGGTTTTGTTGGTTGAGCCATTGCGCCAAGCGTTGGTCTTGTGGATCGGCGGTGTAGGCGTAGTGCGGCAAGCGCGCCAGCATACAGCCCATTTTGCCATCAGGGATAATCTCGTGCAGACGTTTGGTCGCCAAGCTGCTGGCAATAAATTGGTGGTGCAGCGCCTGATATTTGGCATTTTCCTGTTCGGCTTGCGGCACGCGGTCAATCACCACCCCGCCGCCGGTAAACGGACTGTGCATGGTGATCATATTGATTTCATTAAAGGTCAGCCAGTATTTCACCAAGTCTTTATAGCGGGTGAACACGGTTTCGGCATAACGCAGGAAATGCCCGACCACTTCACGCCCAAGCCAACCGTTATATTTTTCGGTTAAGCCGAGCGGCGTTTCGTAATGGCACAGGGTGACCATCGGCTCAATGCCGTGTTTGTGCATTTCTTTAAACATCGCTTCATAATATGCTAAACCGGCTTCGTTCGGCTGTTCATCGTAGCCGTTGGGAAAAATCCGTGCCCAATGAATGGAAATCCGCAACATTTTGAAGCCCATTTCGGCAAACAACGCAATGTCGTCTTTATAGCGGTGGTAAAAATCAATCCCTTCTCGTTTTGGAAAGCGGGCTTGTTTTTTGCCGCTTAAAATATCGGCTAATTCTTGCGAGCTGATCTCGATTGAGGCACTGTGTGCGCCACGTTCGGCTTTTGGCACATACGCCACCATATCGGCACTGGATAAGCCTTTGCCGTCGGCATCAAAGCCGCCCTCGATCTGGTTAGCTGCGGTTGCACCGCCCCATAAAAAATCATGTGGAAAGGGTTTTAAATTGCTCATATTTTCCTCCTCGTAAAATTCTACTACATTGGCTTTAATTTAACACGAAAGCAGACAAGCTGTTAAAATGTTTCTAAAATAAGCAGGCGAAACCTGCACAATATCAACCAGAGGAAAGACTATGCGCCAAGTGCGGTCGCTGATACTACTTTGTATCGGACTTTTTTCGTTTCATTCAGGCTGGGCACATCCCCATGCCTTTATTGATATGCAAACCCAATTTTTGATTAAAGATCAGCAGCTCATCGGCTTGCGCATGGCGTGGTTGTTTGATGAGGCCGCTTCGTCGGAGTTGATCTACGACATTCAGATTAGCCAAAATCCGGCGGAAACCAAGCGGCAAATCAGTGACAGGATTATGCAGAATATTGTCAATCAGCACTATTTCAGTTATTTTTACGACAGTCAGAAAATTCCGCTAAAATATACCAGCAAGCCGGATCAATACCAATTGAATGTGATCGGCAATCATATTCTGTTTAGCTTTAATTTTTACCTCAGCCAAGCGCAGCCAATCCACAATTTTCATGGTACGTTGTCCAGTTATGATCCCAGTTATTATGTGGCGATGACCTATCCGCAAGCGCCAGCCCGCACGATTGCGGATTATCCGCAATGCCAAGTGACGCTGCAAACGCCTGACGTCGATCAAAAAATCAAGGATTATGCGGCTTCCTTAGACAAAAGCCAAAAAGATGAGGATATGACACTGGGCGCACTCTTTGCACAGCAGGTGGTGCTTTCATGTCAGTAAAATTCAAAGCGGTTTATTTGCCGTTGCTGCTGTGGTTTGTGTTGTTGCTGATTTTGATCGCTATCTATCCGCATTTATTAACCAAAACCGTGGAATGGCAGCGGGAATTTAACCAACTGATTTCCACCACACTAAAACAGATCAATCAGCAACCACAGGAGGCCGGCAGCTGGCTGGTTGTCATCAGTTTTGCTTACGGGTTTCTGCACGCTGTCGGCCCGGGACACGGCAAATTTATTCTGAGCGGCTACCTTGCCACACACCCGATTCGGCTGAAAACCAGTATTCGTCTGACCCTGCTGGCTTCGTTATTGCAAGGGGTGGTCGCCGTGGTAATTATTTCGTTGATTGTGGTGGTTTTAACCCTGTCAGCCGGTTATTTTCGGGTGACCCAGCTGTGGTTGGAACGGGTTAGTTTTATTCTGATTATTGCCTTGGGCAGTTATTGGCTGATCAAAAACAGCCGACAAATTTATCGCACATGGCGCCAACCCAAGCCTCAAACCGCAATCGGTAACATTACACAAATCCGCCAACTGGATGCTGAATTACAAATCAAGCCGGGCTTGATTTCGCCGCTGACCGCACTTTCTGTGCCGAATAAATCAGCGCTAAATCAGTGTGGCTGCGGACATCAACACCTAGCTGATCCTGCTCAAATCAACCATCTGCATGATTGGAAATCACAATCGATGGTGGTGCTCAGCATTGGTATTCGTCCGTGCAGTGGTGCTATTTTTGTGCTGTTTTTGGCTTATATGTTGGATCTCTATCGTTGGGGCGTGGTGGCAACAATGGCGATGGCACTCGGCACCGGAACGGCGTTGACCCTGTTCGGGCTGCTGGTGTTATACACCCGTGATCGTATGCTGAAACTCGGCCAAGACTATTTTTCTGCCCGTGTTTCCGCCTATTTTCCGCTGCTGGTAAAAATGCTGTTCGGGCTGATTTTGATCACGCTAGGCACGGCACTGCTGCATGGCACCACTTTGCCGATCAGCGGCGGAGCGGCGATTTTCAGCCGTTAAAATTCAATTGATTGCGTTGATTATATAAAGTGCGGTGGCCGAAATACAGTGCGCCGTACAGCGCTAAACTCACCGTAGTACAAATGGCGATCATAATGGCGATTTGATACAGCACTGCGGTGCTGGGCAAAGTACCGGACAAAATCTGCCCTGTCATCATGCCCGGTAAAGCGATAATGCCCATACCCAGCATCGAATTCAAGGTCGGTAAAAGTGCGGTTTCCAGCGCTTGGTTGACATAGGGCAGCAGAATTTTCGACGGTGCTGCGCCGAAATTCAGCAACACCGTGATTTTGTCCCGTTCCGCAGCCAAACTTTCACGAAAAGTTTTCAATCCCAAATTAAGTGCGGTCATTGCATTGCCCATAATCATGCCGCCGAGTGGGATGACATATTGCGGATCAAACAACCCCTGATTGGTCACCACCACCACAAAAAACGCAATGATGCTCAGCCCGGAAAACATCATCGACAACGCAACCGCACTTTTAAAACGATGATTGAGTGTGGGATTTTTCGACAGCACTCGATGAATAGCAAAAGCAACCATTGCCGCCACATACAAAATGGTGAAAATCGGGCTGGGGTGACCGAAAATATAGGTCAGCACCCAACCGGCAATAATCAGCTGCACTTCATACGAATACTGGCGATCAATAGCAGTCTAGATTGTTGAATCCGGCTTTTTTTCATCACATACAGCACAATCAGCAGCAACAGGTAAACCAGACTGAAATTCAATAGGTTCATATGGACATTATTCATTGGCTACTCCTTGCTAATTGCCACAATAGCATCCGCATGCCGTCGCACCAATTGTTGATCGTGGCTGATCGCCAGCACCGTAATTTGCTGCTGGCGGCAATAGTTTAGCACCGCACTTAATACCGCTTCGGCTAACTGGTTATCCAGTGCGGAGGTCGGCTCGTCCAACATCAATACTTTCGGCTGCAAACTCAGCGCAATTGCTAAAAACACCCGTTGCTGCTCGCCACCGGACAACACGCCACACTGCGTGTCTAAGCCAAAATTCGCATGGCATAAACGCAGGAAATCACTCATTTCGGTATTATTCGGCAGCGGTTTGTCTAAATAATCATAAAAATGTTGGAAGTTTTGTTGAATCGTCTGCGGAAACAGAAATAGCCGTTGATTGACCAACAGCACTTGTCGCCGCAGTTCTAGGGTGTCCCACTGCGCAATATTTTTTCCTTGATAGAAAATCTGACCATGCGTGGGGGATTCGGTAGCATTAATCAAGCGCAATAAAGTGCTTTTGCCACTGCCGCTGGCGCCTTGCAAAAAAGTGACCTGCCGAGCGGCAATCTGTACATCAGGATAGCACAACAACTGTTGCGCTTGAAAACGGAGCTTGTTGCAACGTAATAATCGGAGTCATTCGGTATTGCTACATTCGCAAGAGATTAAATAGCGTCAGTATAGAAGCCGTTGTTCAGAAAGTAAATCGCCACAGCTATTTGCGTAGTTTAACTCGTTCAATTTCATGGTTGCCGCTTTTCACCAGAATCAAGTTGGCACGTTCACTGCTTGGCAGAATATTTTGCTTTAAATTCAAGCCGTTGATCGTGTCCCAAATATGATGAGCGGTGGTTATCGCTTCCTGTTCGGACAAACGGGAATAGTGGTGAAAATAGGCGTTCGGGTCGCTGAACGCTCCTTGGCGGAACGTCAGAAAACGCTTGGTGTACCACTCTTTCAGCAGCGCTTCTTTGGCATCGACAAAAATCGAGAAATCGACAAAATCCGACACAAACAGACGATCAGGATGAGTGCTGTGATTGGCGCTGGTTTGCAATACGTTCAAGCCTTCCAGAATCAAAATATCCGGTTGGTCGATCACATTGTACTGATCCGGCACAATATCGTAGCTTAAATGGGAATAAATCGGCGCTTTCACACCGCTCTTGCCCGATTTAATATCGGAAATAAAACGGATTAAACGTTGGGTGTCATAAGAGACCGGAAAACCCTTTTTATGCAGCAGATTGTCCTGTTGCAGCTTTGCCAGCGGATAGAGAAAACCATCGGTGGTGATCAGATCCACTTTGCGCTTTTTCGGCCAGTGGCTCAGCAACGACTGCAAAATCCGTGCCGAGGTGCTTTTGCCGACCGCAACGCTGCCGGCAATGCTGATAATATAGGGCACTTTTGGGGCTTCGATTTCCAAAAAGCGTTGCAGCACCGTTTGGCGACGCAGATTCTCTTCAATGTAATAGTTGACCAAACGAGTGAGCGGCAAATAGATGGTGCTGACCTCTTCCAGCGACAACTCTTCATTAAAGCCCAACAACGGCTCCAAATCCTGTTGCGTTAACGTCAGCGGTACCGATTTACGCAAAGCCGCCCATTGCTGACGGTCAAATTCCAAAAACGGCGTAAATTTTTTCTGTTGCGATCCCATGCTCTGCTTCTTTCTCCGACTCTAATGGCAGTCAATTGACAATGGGCGATATATTGCACCGATTAACCGCCAGAAGCAATCATCAAATCGGAAATAATCGCGTCTCTTCGGCAATTTTGCCACAATCAGCGAATCAAGCCCAACGTTTGCAGCCCGTTATACAGCCCGTCATCAGCAATATCGTCAGTGACATAATTGGCAACCGCTTTCAGCTCCGGATGTCCATTGCCCATCGCCACACCAAAGCCGACTTCACTCAGCATTTCAATGTCATTTAGCCCGTCACCAAACGCCACCGCATTTTCCGGTTTCAAGTTAAAATGCTCCAGCACCGCATGAATACCACGCGCTTTTGAGCCGTCGGCCGCCAACAGATCAACCGAGAAATCATGCCAGCGCACCACTCGGAATTTATCGCCTAAAATACCGGAATCGGCAATCATTTGATCATGGCTTTCATCATAAAAGATCAGCATTTGATAGACCGCATGGTGACGGAAATAGTCTTTATCAATAATGTAGCGGTCGGTTATCGGTCGAATTGCTTGATCCAAACGTTCAGTCACTTGGTTGACGGCTACATGCTCCTCCGACACAAAAGCATAGTCAATATTATGGCGCGCAAAGAAGGTGACTAAACGTTCAATATCGGCGGTTGCCAGCGGAAATGTGGCTACCGGCTGTTGTTGGTAGCAATTATATTGTCCATTAATGGTCACAAACAGCTCAATCGGCAAGGTTTGTCGCAGTTCATCAATCTCCTTTGGAAATGAACACAGCGAACGTCCGGTGGCGATCGCCGGAATAATGCCGTTTTGTTTTAAGCCACTAAGTGCGGTGTGAACCGACGGTGGCAAATGTTGTTGATGCTTGATATATAAGGTTTCATCGATGTCGAAAAAGACGATTTTGATATTTTTCGGGTCTAGCATGTCAAGGTCCAAACAAGTAAAAGGTAATCTCAGTATAAAGGATTTTTTCGATCCGGATCGGAAAAATATCACCGATTTTCCAATTCACACTGCGGTTGGCTTATTCTGGTTTAGGCTCAACAACATCAGGGAAATTATGCAACGGTTTAAAGCGTCACTTAGGACATCAATCGAAGCGTGGCTAGACGCCGGTTGTGTTTGCTGCCAAAAGCGGTTGATGATTGCAGCGCACGGCATTTGCAGCGATTGCAACCGGGAAATCAAACGCTTTGCCTATTGCGGCAGTTGTGGCGCGGAATTGGCATTTGATACGCTGCATTGTGGCAAATGTCTGACCGATCCGCCACCATGGCAGCGACTGGTCACCATCAGCCATTTTCAGCCGCCATTGTCCGATTTGATTCACGCCTTTAAATTTCAGCGCCAGTTTCAACTCGACCGCACTTTAGCACGCTTGTTGCTACTAGCGGTTAAACAGGCGCAGCGGGCACACGGCTTACCCCTGCCGGAGGTATTGCTGCCAGTGCCGTTGCACCCCCTGCGCCAATGGCAGCGTGGCTATAATCAAGCAGGATTGCTGGCGCAACAGCTTTCCCATTGGCTAAACATTCCGAATGATAACCGCTTATTACAACGGTTACGCCACACGCCGCCGCAACGTGGATTAGACAGCAAACAGCGGCGCAACAATCTGAAAAAAGCCTTTGTAATAAATCCGAAAATCAGTGAAATCGATTACCGCTCGGTGGCGATTATCGATGATGTGATCACCACCGGCGCAACCATGGCGGAACTCTGCCGACTGTTGCAAAAGTGCGGTATCCAACAGATCCAAGTTTGGAGTCTGTGTCGTACTTAACTACGCGATATGACTCAGTTATATGGCTAAGTACGATCAACCTGCAACGCCGACACTTTAATTTCCACTTTCCAGTCGGCTTTTGCCAATTTTGCCTCAATACAAGCACGTGCCGGGCTGTGCTGCGGATTGACCCATTCGTCCCAAGCGCGGTTCATGCCGTCATAATCCGCCATATCGCGCAGAAAAATGGTCGCTTCCAGCAGCTGGTTTTTATCTGAACCGCACTTGGCAAGCCAACTGTCGATCTGAGCCAACACATCACGGGTTTGTTGATAAATATCGGCAGCACTGTTTTCCGGCACCATACCGGCAAGAAAAACAAAGCCGTTGGCGGCAGTGGCCTCTGAAAAACGCGGGGTTTGCCCGAAATATTGGATTGCCATGAAATTTGCTCCTGATAAAAATGGGGACTTATCTTAACACAAGTTCTTAAGGAAACCCGAAAAACACAGCGCAGTGAACACAAACAACGTTGCCACTGACGAAAAACGGAAAAACTGGAAAAAGATCGGATTAAAGCGTATTATTTTGCCAACTGAATTCCGACAAGATAAGTCGGATATTATCCCTATAACATCAAGGTGAAATATGTATATTCAAATTTCCGATAGCGCACAGGCGCATTTCCGCAAACTGCTTGATCAACAAGAAGAAGGCACCAATATTCGTATTTTCGTGGTCAATCCCGGCACCCCAAATGCCGAGTGTGGCGTGTCCTATTGCCCACCAAATGCGGTCGAAGCGAGTGATAGCGAACTGAAATACGACTTGTTTTCTGCCTTCGTCGATGAAGTCAGCTATCCGTTTTTGGAAGCAGCGGAACTGGATTTCGTCACCGACGATATGGGTTCACAGCTGACCTTGAAAGCCCCAAACGCCAAAATGAAAAAAGTGGCGGACGATGCGCCGTTAATCGAGCGGGTGGATTATGTGATTCAAACCCAAATCAACCCGCAACTGGCAAACCACGGCGGACGAATTACCCTAATCGAACTGACAGACGATGGCTATGCGGTGCTGCAATTCGGCGGCGGCTGCAACGGCTGTTCAATGGTGGATGTCACCCTGAAAGACGGGGTTGAAAAACAACTGCTGGAACAGTTTGCCGGTGAATTACACGGCGTGCGTGATATCACCGAACATCAACACGGCGAACATTCGTATTATTAGATTATCGCTACTACGCTCAAATGATTGGCAAAGGTAGTTTATGCAACAAAGTAGTTTATGCAACAAAGTAGGGGCGGATTA
>NZ_VDHB01000004.1:0-48323 GCF_006227735.1 Testudinibacter sp. 'clade 2' | reverse complement strand
ACTCATTAAGACTTTAGTTTATTTTTTACGTCCTACTGAAACTCAGTAAGACTTCACCAATGTCTTGCACAAGTGCCCACACAGATTGTCTGATATATTGTTAAAGAACAGTCACAACCAACCAACTTCCATTCAGAACGCTGCGTCGTTGTGAGGTGCGCATTATAGACATTCAGAAATTCTTTGCAACCCCTTTTTCTCACTTTTTTTCTGTTTTTTATCAAGCGGTGGTTTTTTATCCGAAACACAGCTCTTTGGGTATAAAAAAGGCGATAACTTGCTCAATTGCAGGTTATCGCCGATTTTTATTGCTTAATATTTAATCTTCGGATTTCTCTTCCGGCAAGCGCTTCACTGCCACAATCAATCCACCCCAGATAATCACTAACGCAATAACCATCATAATAATTGCTGAAGTACTCATTTTTCTTCTCCTATTACTCTTTATCCGTCATTTGATTAACCGGTCCATCTTGCGTTGCTACACTCAAACCAGCGGATTCACGTAATTTAATCACTTTATAATCCAATTGACGATCCAAAATCGGTGGTGCCACTGGCGCACCATCAATATCATGCTGATATAATCCGGAGCGTTTTGACCAATTCAAACGCGATAGCAAAAATGAAACCACCACGATCCCGATTGCCATGCCCCAACCAAAGGTATTCACAAACCAAGTCGGATAACCGCCATAGCCTTCTGACAGACGTTTTACAATCTCGGTAATTAAAATATAGCCCAGCATAACCGGGGTTACACCACCTACAAAGAGTTGCCATTTACGCCCTAAGCGAAATGAAGAAGTGGCATTTAAATGATTGCGTAAACTTGGCAATGCGCTGATACCAGCAACCAAGAACACGACAGAAATCAACGCAACCGCCACAATACCAAAGTTATTAACATAGGAATCGACCACATCGAGCAGCGACAATCCGGTTGTCGTTGGAAATAATAAAACTGAAACCAACATCATTGGCACACTAACAATCAGTGTTGCTTTCACTCGTCCCATTCCCAATTTGTCTTGCACTGATGCAATGATAACTTCTAAAATTGAAATAAGCGAAGTCAAGCCGGCAAATACTAACGAACCGAAGAATAAAATTCCAATTAATTCGCCAAATGGTGCTTGAGAAATAATTGTTGGAAAGGCAATAAATGCCAGCCCAATACCGGAGGCTGCCACCTCAGAAACCGGCTTACCTGCCGCTGCTGCCATAAAACCAAGTGCTGCAAACACCCCAATACCCGCCAATACTTCAAAGCTGCTGTTAGCAAAACCCACCACCAAGCCAGAACCCGTCAAGTCTTCTTTTTTCTTCAGATAAGACGAATAAGTCAACATAATGCCGAAACCTACTGACAATGAGAAGAAGATCTGCCCGTATGCAGCCACCCAAACCGAAGCATCACTTAATTTTGACCAATCCGGTGTAAACAACGTATCCAACCCTTGCACCGCGCCCGGTAAAAATAGCGAACGTACCACCAAAATAAGGAACATCAACAACAATAATGGAATAAAAATTGATGACGATTTTGCGATACCCTTTTGTACCCCTAATGCCAAAATGCCGATAGAAACCAACCAAACCGCCAACAAAGGCCAGGTTACCGATGCCACAAAGTCAAAACTAACACCCGGCTCACTCGACATCTTCAAGTAATCATTAAAGAAGAAGCTGCTTGGATCCGCACCCCAACTATGATTAATCGAAAAGAAAGTATAAGATGTGGCCCAACCGATAATCACGGCATAATATAAGCCGATGATCACGCAAATCATCACCTGCCACCAACCGATAGTTTCCATGCCGCCAAATAAACGACGAAATGCCAGTGGCGGAGAACCACGATATTTGTGCCCGATCGCATAATCCAAAAACAGGAGTGGAATCCCTGCCGTTAACAATGCGACAACATAAGGTAAAATAAATGCACCACCCCCGTTCTCATAAGCTACATAAGGGAAACGCCAAATGTTTCCCAGCCCAACAGCGGAACCAATCGCCGCAAAAATAAAAGCACGGCGCCCGGAAAATGTCTCACGTGAAGACGGCATACCTGCATTATGTTGAGACATACCTCAACCTCCTAAAGTTATTGTCATTATTTAAAGAATAAGAATAGATAATATCTAACGGTGAGAACTATATAGTAAATTTTCATTTAAAAAAAGTACCTTGCTTTAAAAAATCACCATTAAATTGCTTTAATTGCTATTTAATTATCTTACAAACCGCACTTTTATACCTGATTATTTCCTGTGATAAAATGATGCATCAACATTTTCGCCATTTACAACTGCAATTATTCAAAATAAGATGCTAAAAACAGCCATTTAATCAGGAGAAAATACCATGTCTAAATTTAACGCATTACAAAAAAATCGCCGCTCAATTTATAGTATCGGTAAAAATGTTACATTATCACAAGATCAACTTACTGCTTTAATTAAAGACGCTGTGCGCGAAGCGCCGTCCTCTTTCAACTCACAATCTTCCCGCGCAGTTATTTTGTTCGGTGCAGAACATGAAAGGCTATGGAACATTGTATTAGATACATTACGCAGCATGATCCCGGCAGAAGCTTTTGCCGCCACAGAGACCAAAGTAAACAACTGCTTTAAAGCCGGTTTCGGTACTGTATTATATTTTGAAGATCAAGACGTGGTAACCGGCTTGCAACAGCAATTCGCTGCTTATGCCGACAACTTCCCCATTTGGTCAGAACAAGCCAGCGGCATCGCACAGTATGCAGTTTGGTTAGCCTTAGCAGAAGCCGGAGTAGGTGCAACCTTACAACATTACAACCCAATTATCGACGAAACTGTTGCCAAAACTTGGGGCATTCCGGCAAGCTGGAAACTACGAGCCCAAATGCCATTCGGCAGCATCGAAGCCACCGCCGGTGAAAAAACCTATATGGATGATGAACAGCGGTTTAAAGTTTTTGGGTAAATTTTAAAACTCATATCTGAAGCAAAAGGCTCAAAATTTTGATTTAATTTTGAGCCTTTATTTTATATTCAACTAGGGTAATGAATTGGTGATCCAGGACCAACAGGTAAACCAAAGATAAATACCCATAAGAAAAACAATGTTGACCACGCTGCTAAAAATGCTATCGAATACGGCAACATCATAGAAACCAAGGTTCCTACTCCAGCATCCTTACGATATTTGATTACTGTTGCCATAATTAAACCGAAATAACTCATCATCGGCGTAATAATATTGGTTACAGAATCACCAATACGATAAGCCGCTTGAATAATTTCCGGTGAATAACCTGCCAACATTAGCATTGGCACAAAAATCGGGGCTGTAACTGCCCACTGTGCAGAAGCAGAGCCAATCATTAAATTAATAAGAGCGCAAATTAAAATAAACCCAATGAACAGCAAACCACCATGTAATCCTATTTCATTTAAGAAATTAGCACCTTTTACCGCAATAACTTGACCAATATTAGTCCAATTGAAAAACGCGACAAATTGAGACGCAAAGAAAATAATCACCAAATATAAACCTAGTGTACTCATGGATTCCGCCATAGCATCAACCACATCTTTATTTGTGCGTATTGTTTTTGCTATCCAACCATAAACAATACCAGGAATAGCAAACAATATAAAAATAAATACGACTATTGATTTTAAAAATGGCGAACCGCTAACTAATTTTGTTTGTGGATCCCGCAACATACCATTTTCCGGTATCACACTTAATGCCAATAAAACGCATAAAAACAGAAAAGTGACTGTTGCATAATATAAGGCTTTCTTTTCTATCGAGGTTAATTGAGAGGATTGCTTTGCTGCGATTTCATCACTGCCTAAAGTTACATTATAAGGTCCTAATTGCGGCTCGACCACCTTTTCGGTGATCCAGTAACCGATAATTGAAATCACAAAAGTGCTGACAAACATAAAATACCAATTAGCCTCAACACCAACAGTATAGTTCGGATCAATAATTTGTGCTGCCTGTTGAGTTATCCCGGCTAATAGTGGATCAATGGTGCCAAGTAATAAATTGGCAGAATATCCACCCGATACTCCGGCAAAAGCTGCCGCTAAACCGGCTAACGGATGCCGCCCTAACGAGTGAAAAATAATAGCCGACAACGGAATTAATACCACATATCCTAATTCTGCCGCAGTATTCGACATAATTCCTGCAAAAACAATCGCTAAAGTTGTCAATTTTTTGGGTGCTTTCATCACAACTAGACGCATTCCAGCAGAAAGTAATCCGGCTTTTTCTGCAATTCCAACCCCAAGTAGGGCGACTAAAACCGTACCGAGTGGCGCAAAACTAGTGAAATTTTTTACTAAATTGGTCAAAATTTTAATAATGCCATCTTGATTTAATAAACTAACTACATAAATCATGCCATCCGCACTGCGTCCGGCAGCTCCCTCTGGACGCGGATCGGACACTGATACACCAAAATATTCACCCAGTGCAGAAGATATAAGTAGGATTACAATAAAATAGAAGAATAGAATGACGGGATGTGGTAAGGCATTTCCAAGCCATTCGACTGTGCGTAAAAACTTGCTGCCACCGCTGTTTATCTCTTTCATAATGATATGCTCCCTATGTTTTAAATTAAAGATAACAACCATCTAATACACTGGGATTGTACTATGAAAATATTTACATAACCGTCATTATGTAACATTAATATAACCAAAAATCTATCTGGATCACAAATTTAGATTTTTTAATAGCGTTGAAACCTCCGGCATCACCCCAAACCACACTTCAAAGGCGTGTGCTGCTTGTCCGATCAGCATGCCAATGCCATCGCTGGTTTGAGTTGTGCCGCACTGTTTCGCCCAAGCGATAAAGGGCGTGTCCGAACCTTTGGCATATTGCATATCATATGCCAGACCGCACTTTTGCATAATTTTAGATTTAATTTCAACCACTTTTCCTTGTAACCCTAATGAAGTGGCATTGATAATCACATCAAACGGCTTCACGGGAATCTGATCCAATTCGACTGCTCGAATGCTACCGTAAGACTGAAATTTATCCGCCAGTTGTTGTGCCTTGGCTAAAGTGCGGTTTGCCAGCGTGATCTGCTGCTGTGCTTGCAATAACGGCAACAACACGCCTTTGGTTGCGCCGCCTGCACCCAGAATCAAAATCCGCTGTTGTGGTTGCAGCCAACCTAAGCGCTGCAAATCCGTCACCAACCCGGCTCCGTCGGTATTGTCGGCATATAAGCGTCCGTCAGGCAATTTTTTCAGCGTATTACAAGCCTCCGCCACTAAACAACGTTCACTGTGCAAATCCGCCAAACGGAATGCTCGCTCTTTAAATGGCGCCGTAATATTACACCCCTGTCCGCCGGAGGCAAAAAATTGCGCCAGTTGCTGTTCAAACCGCACTTCATCACCTAACATTCGTTGATAATCCAGCGTAATATTTTGCTGTTGGGCAAAATGCTGCTGAATTTCAGGCGATTTACTCTGTGCTATCGGGTTGCCCCACACGGCATATTTGTTCATTTATAGTCTTTTCCATTCTCGTTTTAACATACTGTAAATTTCACAATCAACGAAATGACCATCCGTTAATAAAATTCCATCACGTTGGACACCTTCTAAAATAAATCCCAACCGTTGTGGTATTTTTTGGCTGGCGACATTCTCCACGGCACAATTGATCTGCACTCGATTGATTGCTAATTCGCTGAATGCGTAATCCACCAGCGCCGCAACCGAACGCGTGATAATCCCGTTTTTTTGCAACGATTCGATCAGCCAATAACCGATTTCCAGTTTTAAATTATGACTATCCGCCATATTAAATCCAATCAAGCCGCCGAATTTACCTCGATAGCTTATTTTGAATACTTGCTCGGCTTTTTTATGTTGCAACGAGCGAATAAACGCTAAAGAATCAGCCACTTCGCGAGTCAATGCCACAAATGGCAACCATCGCCCTAAATAAGTGCGGTTATGGTCGATAGCATCAAAAATTAACTCAGCATCGATTTCCTGAATGGCTTGCAGCTCAATCTCATGGCTGACAGTTAATTGTTGTCTCATATTTATGCTCGAATCTGTTGGTTGGTCAAAATATCTCGAATTTCTGATGGCTTTTCCGCACCGCCAACCGCACTTTGCAATACTGGAAAATCGGTACCAAATTGCGCTCGCACCTCTTGAGCCGTGCGGCAAGGCGGCATGCCGCTTAGGTTTGCGCTGGTTGAGGTCAGTGCCGTTTGCGTCGCTTCACAAAGTGCGGTCACCGCCGGATGACGACACAAACGAATCGCAATGCTGTCAAATTCACCCGTTAAAAAAACGGGAGCAAGCGCACTTTTAGGCACCAGCCAAGTCATCGGGCGATCATATTCCGCCTGCAAGCGTTGCCAGTGTTCGTGGCTTAATCGGCGTTGATCGATAAACGGCAGCAGCAAATCCAAGTGCGGTGCGACCAAAATCAACCCTTTTTCAAGCGGGCGTTGTTTTAATGCCAGTAATTTCAACACCGCACTTTCACTGCGCGGATCGCACCCCAAACCAAAAACCGCTTCCGTCGGATATGCGATAACCTGTTGTTGTTTAATATAATTGGCTAATTGAGGAATGGTGTAATTCATAATCTAGTCACATTGAAAGTGGTGGCGACACGCTTTATTGCAACATTGGTAACCACCATCTTGCTGTTGGAATGATAGGCTGTAACCGCACTTTGGACAAGGCTGTGTTTCCGGTTTATGCGGCAGATTAAAACGACAGCGCGGAAATTGATCACAACCATAAAACGTTTTTCCTTGCCGCCCGCGCCGAGCCAGTAAATATCCTTTACCACAAACCGGACAAGGAATCGACTGCTGTTGAGCCTCGTTGGTTTCAGTTTGCTCGTGTGCAATATAATGACACTCCGGAAAATGGCTACAACCGATAAACATGCCGTAATGCCCTTGCCGCAATACCAATGAATGCCCACACTGCGGACAAGCCTGCGGTAAAATCTTCAAAATTTTGGCTTCGCTTGTTTGCAGCGGTTTTAAATAATCACAAGCAGGATACGCCGAACAACCTAAAAACAGCCCCTTTTTTCCTTGTTTCAATTGCAACGGCGCACCGCACTTTGGACAAAACTCGGTATGGTGCGGGGCTTCAAAAAGCGGGGATTTAGTCATGGTTTAACCCATAATAGTGATGAATAGCACTATCTTAACCCGAATCGGATTGCTCGGCAAAAGATAACTATTTTAAGACGACGCACTTAATTCATGTTGTGATGCCACCGCTAAAAAATGGCTGCGATCACGATAGCGACCACCACTAGCACCAACTTTAGTGTCGATCCGATTAATCAAATACGACGGAAGGCTGATATTAATTCGCTGCTTTTTCCCCATATATTCACTGACATCAACATCAATCAGCAACCAAGTATCAATATGATCAAAATCCCCTACTTTTTGATATTCAATAAATCCGTTATCTTGAATAGACATCACATCAAAGCCATTTTCAAGCATGTCCGCCAAAATCATTGTAATCGCATCTTTCACCATTTCAGGTATCTGTTCAACGCTATCAGCCGCACTAAAGCAACTATACTGCTCATTAAACAGTGCAGGAACTATCATTCCATAAGCCTCATTGTCATTTTTAGGGTATTCAACTCCAACGGTAAACAACATCTCTTCTTCTCCTAAAATATGGGATTAAATGCCTGCTGATCTTTTAATCGATTTTAATGTACCGATCGGTAAATTCATTTTGGGATGAGGTACAGAAAATCGTTTATTGGTTTTCGCAGAATACCAAATTTGGTGATCGCCTTTTCCATGTCGAATAAACTCACAACCGTTTGCCTTAAGTTCCTTAATTAGATCACTTGATCGCATAATCCTACCTAATTCAGCCTTTAATTCTACACACTAACACACACAAAACAACGTATTTCTAACACCGACAATAACCACCGCTGACCGTACAAATTGCCCCCTCCAGCTCCAATTCCAACAACTGTGAAAGAACCTCCGAAATCGGCAAATTAAGTGCAGTTGCCAAATCATCGGCGCTAATTGCTTGATAGCCAATATGGCGGTACAGTTCGGGATAGGCCACCGCACTTTTCTCATTTTCTGTAAGTTGTTGCACTGGCTGTATTGGTGATGGTTTAATTTTTGCTGTGTCAGGCACAACTGGGTGAATAGGTGTTAACATTTCGGATTGTGATGGATAAGCGGATAAATTTTCCAAAATATCCTGATAACTTTCCACCAGCAAAGCGCCCTGTTTAATCAGGCTGTGGCAGCCACGGCTAAATCGGTTCTGAACCGCCCCCGGCAGGGCAAACACCTCACGATTTTGCTCCAAAGCATAACGCGCGGTGATCAGCGAACCGCTCTTTACATCGGCTTCAACCACCAACGTGCCCAAACTCAAGCCACTGATAATCCGATTACGGCGTGGGAAATTTTCTGCCAACGGCGCTTGATTGGGAATAAATTCCGAAACCAGCGCGCCTTGTTCGATAATCTGCTGTGCCAATGACTGGTTACATTTTGGGTAGATCCGATTCAAGCCACTACCCAACACCGCAATCGTTTTACCGCCGCTTTCCAGCGCTGCACGGTGGCTGTAGCTATCTATCCCTAACGCCATGCCGCTGGTAATCACATAACCTTGCAGACTCAATTGCGCAGCAAAATAGCGGCTCCAATATTCGCCATAATCCGAACAATCACGGCTGCCGACCATCGCGATTTGTCGCTGGTGCAATAAGTTGCGATCGCCTTGCAGGTAAAGAATCAACGGTGCCGAGGCGATTTGTTTCAGCAAAAAAGGATAGTCAGCGTCAAAAATTGTGATCACCTGATTGACCGCACTTTGCGCCTGCCACGCCAACACCGGCTCGATATACTCTTTTTTCGGCTGCAACCAGCGTTGAATCTGACGCGAATCCAACCCCAAATGCGCCCATTCTACCGCCCCGTATTCCAACAACTGTTGCACCGAAACCTGTTTAAGCAAGCGCAATACCGCACTTGAACCAAAATTTGGAATTTGATTAAGACGAAGTAACAATTCTAACGGTATGTTTAACGACATAATGATCAGCTACAAGATTAAAGAGCTTTATCATCGCAACAACTACCGCACTTTAAACGACTTTAGAATTATTTTTGGAAGCGGGATCGTAAAAATGAATGATCAAACCCGCAAAACCCGTCCAACAATAATTGCGATGGCACCGCCGATCAGGGTGGCGATTAAGCGGTGTTCGGTGGTGGCTATGGGGTCGCCGTGACCAATGGCGATTAAAAATACGATAGTGGCGGCAACAGTTCCGCTGTAAAGCCCGTAGTGGGCTCTTTGCATTGCAAATGCCAGACCAACGGTGATGACCAAACTGATCAACAAAATTATGAAATTGTCGTGAAACAGATAAATAATCAAGGTAGCGATGCAGCAACCAATGACAGTTCCGGTTAAACGGTTGATACCACGTTTCAGGGAATCTTGAGAAGTAGGTCTTAAAATCAGCAAAGCCGACATAGGTGCCCAGTAATCATTTTTTAAACTGATACTTTGTGCCGTATACAGTGCCAAAGCAACCGCAATTGCACCTGCACAGACAAAACGCAGTGAGAGATTGCTGGCAAGCGGATTAGTGGTTGGTAATGGAGCGGCAATGTTAGGAATGAGCCGAGCTAAAAGTGCGGTACAACCAATTTGCAAGGCGCCGCCCAATAACACAAACACGGTACGCAAAACGGCATGTTCTAAATGGTTCGGGAAATATGAAGCGACCAGAAAAGCAATGATGATCTGCAACATGACCCACCACCAATTGTTGTCATAACTGGCAATAGCTGCACAAGCTGCGGCTAAAAGTGCGGTTATCACCATCACTACAGATGGATAAAAACCGAGCAATGAGCCAGCAAATGCCGCCAATGCCATGCCGGCAACTGCAACGATCATCGCCCCCCAACGCATTGAACACAAGGTGTGAGACGCCCCCAATCCAACGGAAAAAGCGGTGCTGATCATCACCACCGCCATAATTGGATTTAGCAATGAACTGAATGCCAAAACAACAATAATGGCGGGAACACATAATATCGCTTCCCGCCAATAAATGTCACCACACCATTGCCGTAATATTGTTAGCTGTTGTTTGAGTGGCATAGTAGATAACATCATTTTGCCAGATTAATCTGCGCGACAATCACTCAAAATCGGGCTGTCATTGGCGCCGACCAAATCTGCAGTGTTGCCTTTGGTATAGAGTTTATAAGCATAATCCGGATTGATGGCTTGATAGTTTGCGCCTGATGCCATTGAGATGCTTTGCATCGGCACCATTTCACCCATTTGGTTGATCACCGCATAGCTGTTGTTTGGCGTGTTGAGGTAGACAACTTCCAACACTTTGTTATCACGACAGGCATACAGCACTTTGTTGACTTCCTGTGGGCTATCCCCAGCGGCTACAGGCTGGTTAGCTTGATTCGTAATCTCAATTTTTAAGGTATAAGGCGATTCCGTGCCGCGGCGAGCAAAAGTGCGCATTTGCAACACCCGCACTTCATATTTACCGCTTTCCGGCAGCACATAGCTGTCCCCCACCACATAATCGTCACGATCAAACAGCACCATTTCGGCATGAGCGTTGCTGTCGAGCACTGCGTTCAGCACTTGCCCTTTCTTAGCGCTAAAATAATAGCTGTCATAGTTATAACCTTTTACGCTTCCTTTATAAGTTGCTGAGCTTTCACCTTTTTTGAATTGTACGGTTTTAGCAACCGTTGGTTTATCATTAGCTGCTAGTGCCGGAACTGTTGATAAAAGTGTGGTCGCAGTAAACACCGCCAAGAATACTTTTTTGATTACTGTTGATAATTGCATTATCAAACTCCTTATTTTTAAATAATAATTTAAATATAACTTTGTCATCAGCACATCGATGATAAAAGTTAGACAAGTTAAAGTGCGGTTTGTTGTAACTTTTGGTCAAAAACAACAAAAAAACCCTTTCGGTATCAACCGAAAGGGTTATTAAAAACGTATCGTTTAATTATTTTTTCAATAAATCACGAATTTCTGTCAATAATTTTTCTTCATTTGATGGTTCTGCCGGTGCTTCTTCTTCGGCCGGTTTTTCACGTTTTAATTTATTCAACGCTTTAATCATCATAAAGATTGCAAAGGCAATGATGATGAAATCAAATACGTTTTGAATAAATGCACCGTAGTTTAACGTCACTGCCGGGGTTTCACCAACCGCTTGTTGTAACACAATATTTAAGTCTTTGAAATCAACACCGCCGGTGAAAATGCCCAGTACCGGCATCACAATATCGCCAACCAATGAACTGACAATTTTGCCGAAAGCGCCACCGATGATCACACCGACAGCCATATCAACCACATTGCCACGCATGGCAAATTCGCGAAACTCTTTAATCATACTCATAAAATAATCCTTGTGTTTGTATAAAATAACATCAAATCAATTGATGGGCGGTATTATAGTTATAACGTTTTAAATGTAAAGTTATATTTCGATAAAATCGTTTTTTATCGTTAATGATAATATTGGTAAATAAGCAATATAAAATAGGTTATATTGCTTATTTATTCCACTCATATTGCCAAATCAAATAAAAAATGGCGTAGGCAAAAAGAGTTTTTCAATATCAGGAACTTGTTTTTTATCACTTAAAAACAGCACCACATGATCATTGTCTTCAATCACCACATGGTTATGGGCAATAATCACCTCTTCGCCACGCAAGATCGCCCCAATAATACAACCTGCCGGCAGTTTCAGTGCCGCAATTTTTCGCCCGACGATATTCGAAGTGTCGACATCACCGTGCGCCACCAGCTCTATCGCTTCGGCATTGCCTTTACGCAACGCCACTACATTGCGTACATCACCTTTGCGTACATGCCCCAATAATGCTGAAATAGTAGCCTGCTGCGGTGAAAAACCGATATCGATGGTACCACCCTGAATCAGATTTAAATAAGCAATCCGTTGAATCAACACCATCGCTTTGGCTGCCCCCAGCCGTTTTGCCAACAACGCCGCCATGATATTGGCTTCATCATCACTGGTCAGCGCAATGAACACATCAATATTCTCGATATGCTCTTCAAACAACAACGCTTGGTCAGAAGCGTCACCGGCAAAGACTAAGGTTTTAGACAATTTTTCTGCCAACTGCTCTGCCCGCTGCGGATTGCGCTCAATCAGTTTAACCCGACAGCGGTCTTCCAGATATTTTGCTAAACCGGCACCAATATTGCCGCCGCCGATAATCATCACACGCCGATAAGGACGCTCCAAACGCTGCAATTCACTCATCACGGCGCGAATATGAGGCGTGGCACAGATAAACACCACTTCATCGCCCGCTTCAATAATAGTCGAAGCTTGTGGACGAATAGCCCGTTCTTGACGGGTTATCGACACAATCCTTGCATCCAAATGAGGTAGATGCTCTTTCAACGCCGAAATTGCATAACCGACCAATGGGCCACCATAATAGGCTTTAACCGCCACCAGACTGATGCGTCCATCGGCAAAATGGGCGATTTGCAAGGCGCCGGGATAATCGATTAAACGGGCAATATCGTCAATCACCAGTTTTTCCGGGGCAATAATATGATCGATAGGAATCACATCCGGCTGGAACAAGCGCTCTTTCTCGCGCAGATATTCATTTTCACGGATTCGGGCAATTTTACTTGGTGTTCCGAACAACGTATAGGCAATTTGGCTGGCAACCATATTCGTTTCATCGGAACTGGTGACCGCCACCAGCATATCGGCATCGGCAGCGCCGGCTTCACGCAGCACTCTGGGCGAAGATGCATTGCCCAGAATCACGCGCAAATCGAATTTGTCTTGCAAGTGGTTCAAGCGCTCTGGGTTGTTGTCGATAACAGTAATATCGTTATCTTCACTGACCAGATTTTCTGCCAAGGTTCCACCAACTTGACCCGCACCAAGAATAATGATTTTCATAACCTATCCCTAAATTAAGCCCTTTTGATTAATTTAGCATAAAAGAAGCCGTCACCGCCCTGTTGTTGCGGGAAAAATTGCATAGCAGAGGATTGTCCAAAAATAGCTTCTCGTTTCGCATCGCAATGCTGTGCTAAAAAATGGTCGATTTGCTGTTGATTTTCCTGTTTCAACACCGAACAAGTAGCATATAACAACGTGCCGCCAACCTTTAAACGTGCCCAAAGTGCGGTCAAAATTTGTTGTTGCAGCGCACTCAACGCCTCAATATCTTGTTCACGGCGCAGCCATTTAATATCTGGATGACGACGAATCACCCCGGTTGCAGAGCAAGGCGCGTCGAGCAAAATTCGATCAAACATCACCCCCTCAGCCAGCCACTGTTGCGGCTGACTGGCATCACCACAGATCACTTCAGCCTGTTGATTTAGCCGTTGCAAGTTTTGCTCAACCCGTTGCAAACGATGCACTTCCACATCTAAGGCGATCACTTGCGCCTGTGGTGCCAACTCCAAAATATGCGTAGTTTTGCCGCCCGGTGCGGCACAGGCATCTAAAATCAATTCATGATCTTGCGGTTGTAGCAGCAATCCTGCCCATTGAGCATGGCTGTCTTGCACCGTAACCCAACCTTGCTCAAAGTGCGGTAGCTGATTAACGCTGACCGCACTTTGCAAGCGAATCGCACAAGCGGGCTGCTCAGGGCAGATTTCGGCTTGAATGCCTTGCTGAATTAGCCGATCCAAATAGTCTTGGGTTGAGCAATGTTGCAAATTCACCCGCAGCCACATCGGCGGTTTTTGATTATTGGCTTCAACGATTTCACGCCAATCTTGCGGGTAATCTTGCTTCAAACGGTTAACCAGCCATTCCGGATGCAACGTTTGCCAATGTTTATCCACGATGGCTAAAATGTCCGCCTGCTCACGCAAAAAACGCCGCAACACGCCATTGAGCAACGAACGAAAACTGTCGTTTTTTAAGGCACTTGCCGCATTCACCACTTCATCAACTGCCGCATGTGGCGGAATACGCATATACAACAATTGGTACAGCCCCACCAACAGCAAACAATGCACAATCCGGGTTTTGCCCTTCAGCGGTTTTTGCACCAATAAGCCGATAATCCGCTCTAAGCGTGGCAACACTCGACAAATGCCAAAACAGATCTCTTGTAATAGTGGTTGATCTTGGGGTTTAACTTGGTGCGCCATGTCAGGCAGCAAAGCTGACAACGATTTGCCTTGATCCAATACCTGCAATAAAATTTGGGCGGCAACCGCTCTGACTGATAAGTTTTTTTTAATCTGCTTCATCTAATCGATTCCAAACAACATTTAGGCCAAAACAGTGCCGATCGGGAACCAATCACGGCGCGAATTCAACAGCTCCTGCGCGGTCATCGGTTTTTTCCCTGCCGGTTGCAACAACGTTAAATTCAACACCCCATCAGCAGTGGCGATCTGAATCCCCTGTTTATCCGCTGCCAAAATCGTACCGGGCTGTTTTTCAACCGACGGCAGCACTTGCGCCTGATAAACTTTGACACTTTGCGTTTGTTGATTGCCGTCTTGCGTGACTAAATAGCTGATCGGCCACGGATTAAACGCGCGAATACAGCGTTCCAATTGTGCCGCCGACAATTGCCAATCCAGCTTGGCTTCTTCTTTGCTTAATTTCTGCGCATAATTGCTATGCGCCTCGTCCTGTTTTTCCGGCTTAAATTTGCTGCTTTGCAAGCCGTTCAACACCTCAAGCAACGCATTCGGTGCGATTTGCGCCAGTTTTTGATACAGTGACGTTGAAGTTTCATCGGCTGCTAACGGACAGCGAACTTTGTGCAGCATATCGCCCGTATCCAAACCAATATCCATCTGCATAATCGTCACGCCACTTTCTGCATCGCCAGCCCAAACCGCTCTTTGAATCGGTGCTGCGCCACGCCAACGGGGCAGTAACGAACCGTGTACATTTAAGCAACCAAAACGCGGGGCATCCAGCACCGCTTGCGGCAACAGCAAACCGTATGCCACCACCACCATTACATCGGCATTCAGTGCTGCTAATTGCTGTTGTGCTTCGCTATTACGCAATGATTTTGGCTGATAAACCGGCAAATTGTGCTGTTCTGCCAACTGTTTGACCGCACTTTGCTGTAATTTTTTGCCACGACCGGCGGGTTTATCCGGTTGGGTATAAACCGCAACCACCTTGTGTTGGCTGTTGAATAACGCCTGCAAATGTTGTGCGGCAAAATCCGGCGTACCGGCGAAGATAATATTCAAGGGTTTTTGCATAATGTGCTACGCCATCTAAAAATTGTCAGAATATTGAGATAAAACAAATAACCTCTCAATCGAGAGGCTATTGACCGGCTTTATTTTGCATTTAAACGGTTTTGTTTTTCCATTTTTTGCTTGATCCGCTGTCTTTTCAACGGGGATAAATAATCAACAAACAACACGCCGTTTAAGTGGTCGATTTCATGCTGAATACAGATTGCCAACAGCTCATCGGCCTCTAAAGTAAAGGGATTACCGTGGCGATCTAACGCTTTCACCGTCACTTTTTCTTTGCGCGGCACTAAACCACGGCAGCCGGGAATCGACAAACAGCCCTCTTCAATCCCGATTTCACCCGAGGAAGCCAAAATTTCAGGATTAATCAACACGATTTGCTGCTGTTTATCACCTTCAATATCAATCACGATAATTTGACGGTGAATATCCACTTGGGTGGCTGCCAAGCCGATGCCTTCGTCGTGATACATGGTGTCGAACATATCGTCGATGATCGCACGCACTGCATCGTCAACGTTGTCCACCAACGCCGCTTTATTGCGCAGGCGTTCATCGGGGTATTTTAATACGGTTAAAATACTCATAAATCTCTCTTACTTTTCCGGATAAAAACTGTTAATCGTTTATTTTAGCCACTTTTTAAGCATAAAGGAATAAAAGTGCGGTTAAGCTTCAAAAATATCGCCGTCACGCAACAAATGCACATCCCCTTTGCGTCGCAAAAAACCGCACTTATCAAAATACTCGATCAATTGCACTGTCATTTTACGCCCGAATTGCAGTTGATCACGCAATTCATTCACTGAAATTGCGCCGTGCTGCTGAATATGCTGTTTAATTTGGCTAGCATACGCCACAACGGTTTCACTCAGGAAAAAACGGTCTTTGATGATGGCGGTCAAATAGCCGAGCTTACCGGCTTTATATAAAAAATTGCGCATTTGTTGCTCGTCCACCGCCAACATTTTGGCCAAATCGCGCACCCACAGCGCTTGTTTATCGGCGCTGAAAATCGGTTTAACCCGCTGCCACAACTGCTGTTCGTCACTGGTGAATTCAATTTTATGATCGGGCAGATGTATCCAACCACGGGTTTGTGCCAGCTGTCCAGCGTCGAGCAACGCCTCAATCAAATGGTAAATCAATTCAATCGGCTGCTTCAAACACGCCATGCGCTGCAAGCGGGCTTTGGAAATCCCCAATTGATCGGTGTGTTGCTGGTGATAAAGCTGTACGGCTTGCAACAACCGTTGCTGCTGTTGCTGCCGATAATCTTGATCAAACAGATATTGACGCACTCTTTCAAAACCAAGTTGTTGTTGCAGTTGTGAAAATTGTGAATCAGTTAGCTGTTCCAACCAGCAAACCGCACTTTTGTCCACACAACCCTGCTGCAAATATAGCGCCAAACGTTGCTGGCTGTTTTGACTGTTTGCCAACTGCCACAAATACGCCAAGCGCATTTCGCTGCGTTTATAACGTGCCGGTGAATTGATTTCCAACACTTTCGCCCCGGCAAGCGTCTGTTTGTTGTCGCCGCTGCGGAGAATCAACTTATCACCAAACAGCAAAAACAACGGCACTTGCAACACCACTTCAGCCAACACTTTTTCACCACTTGCCGCCACATTTTGTTGCAACAAGGTCAATTTGCCGACTGTGTGGGCAGCTGCGTGGTAAAGATGAATCGGCTGGCTGGCTTTCAAGGTTTGAATCGGATCCAGTAACAAGGTGATCCGATCACTGCGATAGGCTTGATGATGCGAAAACAACCAGTCGCCTCGTTCAATTTTGTGTTGCTCTGCAGCACCAAGATTAATGGCTAAACGTTGTCCCGCCTGACCCTGCTGTGCCGCTTGATTTTGCGCATGGATATTTTTCACCCGCAGCGCTTGTTTCAAATTGGTGGATAAAAACAGCGTATCATCCAACGCCACTTGCCCAGCAAACGCAGTACCTGTCACGACTTTTCCGGCACCTTTAATGTGAAAAACCCGGTCAATCGCATAACGGAACGGCTGCTCGCTTTGCTGGCTGTCCACCAGGGTGGCAAGATAATCTCGCAGTTCAGTAATCCCCCGCCCAGACAGCGTAGAAGTAACAAAAACCGCACTTTTACCCCTGCTTTGCGCCAAAAACGGATAGCGCTGGAACAGCGTTTGTTGCAGTTGAACAGCTTGTGCTTCTGTAACCTTGTCCGCTTTGGTGATCACTAAGAGAATTTGTTTAAAATCCAATAACTTGAGCAAGGTTAAGTGTTCGTCGGTTTGCGGTTTGATGCCTTCATCGGCAGCGACAACCAACATGGCATAATCCACGCCGCCCAGTCCGGCAAGCATATTGGATAAAAAGCGTTCATGCCCGGGCACATCAATAAATCCCAAAACGTTACCGTTCGCCAACGGCAGATAGGCATAGCCTAAATCAATCGTCATGCCGCGTTTTTTTTCTTCCGGCAAATGGGTGGTGTCGGTACCCGTCAAAGCATGAATAAGTGCGGTTTTGCCGTGATCAACATGCCCGGCGCTGACAATAATCATAGTTCGTCCAAAATGGTTAAAAGTTGTTGCGGATTGGCAACGCTGCGTAGATCAAGCCACAATTTTTGCTGTTCGATTCGTCCGATAATCGGCTGGCTGAGCTGTTTCAACGAGCGGATCAACTGCATTAACTCCTCATTTTTGCCCGAGTGCGGTTGCAGCGTCACCGCAAGTGACGGAATACGGTGCAGCGGTTGCGATCCACTACCGAGCTGTGCCGAACTGGATTCGATTTGCAACTGATAGTCAGCACTCAGTTTTTCCTGTAGTTTTTGTAACAGTAGCTCAGCAATTTGCTGTAATTCATCTAGATTCTGAGTTAGCAAACGCAAGGTTGGATTGGTTGTGGTTAAGGTATCCGCAAAAAGATAGTCGCGTAATGTGGCTTCCAAGCCGGCTAAGATCACTTTGTCACAGCGCAAAACCCGTTTCAACGGATGCTGTTGCAAACGGTCGATTAATGCTTTGTTGCCGACAATAATCCCGGCTTGTGGTCCACCAAGCAACTTATCACCGGAAAACGACACCAAATCAACCCCGTCAGCCAACATTTTTTGTGGCGTAGGCTCCGCAGGCAGCCCGTAGCGGCTTAAATCAAGCAACGCACCGCTGCCCAAATCACTGATCAACGGCAAGCCGTGTTGCCGTGCCAATTGTGCCAGTTCCGCTTCGGCAACACTTGCGGTGAAACCGCAAATTTGGTAGTTACTGCAATGAACTTTCATTAAAAGTGCGGTATTTTCGGTAATATTGTGGCTATAATCGGCTAAACAGGTGCGATTGGTGGTGCCGACCTCCACCAGTTTGCAACCGGCTTGCTGCATAATATCCGGAATACGAAATGCACCACCGATTTCGATCAACTCGCCACGGGAAATAATAACCTCTTTACCCGAAGCAAATGTCGCCAATAACAACAACACGGCTGCTGCATTATTATTGACGATACAAGCCGCTTGTGCCCCGCACAGCTGCGCTAGCAATTCACTGATAGCGTGATCGCGGTGGCTGCGTTTGCCCTGCTGTAAATCAAACTCCAACGCCACATTTTCGCACATCGCCGCCAACGCTGCCTGCTGTGCTGCTTCGCCCCACAACGCTCGCCCCAAATTGGTGTGCAAAACGGTGCCGGTCAGATTATGAACCTTTTTAATCGCAACCTGCCGCTGCAATTGCAAATCATGACTCAGTTTTTTATACAACACTGAAAAATCAGTGAAATAGCGCGGTAATTGCTGTTGCTGCTGAATATGTAAACGTGCTTGTTGCAGCAGACTGCGCAACTGATTCACCACCGCCGAATGCCCGAAACGGTCAATCAGCAGCTCTCCTTGCGGCGTACTCAATATTTTGTCAACGGAAGGCAATAAGCGATAAAGAGGATTCATAGCAGCACCGGTTAAAATTATCATGGTAGAATGATTTGATTTTAATGCTATTTTAATTAAAATTCAGTACAATATTGCTACCGAACGCAAAAATCAAAGGAAGATCGTCGTTTCCGGTGAAGCGGCAGGACTTCAAATCCTGTTGAGGCTGCCAGCAGTCTCGGGTGGGTTCAACTCCCATGATCTTCCGCCAACCCACTAATCATAGTTCCTCGCAACTCCTCATCTCACCCGATAAAACCCAGTAAAATCAAGCTTTCTTAATAAATCCATTCGTTATAGTTCGTCATGATTAATCATTCTTTGTCACTTTTTTAGTTCCCTTTTTAGTTCCCTGATCTATACTATTTGCCCAATTCCCTAAATCTACTCCCAAAAAGTGCTGTTTTACTGAAACAGAGAGCGGAAATGTTGCAGCAGTGGGCGGACTATGTAGAGAGCCAAGCACCAGCGCCAATAGTCACCGAATCAACAAGTTAACTGTATGCTTGTACAGTATGATCAATTATGGTTAAATATGACGAAACTTAGTTAAAAATATATTCACAATGTATAGTTATACAAGAGGAATATAATTGAGTATATAAACCTTAATAATTGAGCATGGCTAGGCTAATAAAATGGCAGATCAACTACAACGCATTGACGAGTTAAAAAATCAATTATCTACATTGCGCCCCTTGAGTGCAGCAGAATTAAAACGGCTGCAAGAAGAATTTATTATCGAATCTTCCTACAACTCAAATGCTATTGAGGGCAACACGCTGACACTACGGGAAACCGCTTTAATTTTGCGTGACGGTATCACCATTGCTGAAAAACCTATCAGAGAGCATTTAGAAGTTATCGGCTACAAAGACGCTTTTAATTATCTGTTTGAGCTGGTGGCAATCCGTGAACCATTGACCGAGCGCACCATTAAAGAGATTCATTCGCTGGTGCTGATGAACGACGCAGAAAATAAAGGCGCGTATAGGCGTGTTCCGGTGCGAATCATGGGCGCAGACAATGAACCGACACAACCGCACTTAATCGCCGAACAAATGGGCGCATTACTTGCCGATTATGCCGACAAACTACAGCACCGGCACCCGATAGAAGCGATAGCATGGCTGCATTTAGCCTTTGAAAGCATTCACCCGTTTATCGACGGCAACGGACGCACAGGACGGCTATTGTTGAATTTTGAATTGATGAAGTGCGGTTATTTACCGATTGATATCAAATTCAGCGACAGAGCAAAATACTATCAATGTTTCGATGACTACCACCACCAGCAACAACCAACGGAATTTCTATCGTTGGTGGCGGGTTATGAGATAGCAGAGTTAGAACGATATATTGCAATTTTAAGCAATTAACATTTAATCTAATTGAGTGCGGCTAGGTGCGGATTGTAGTGATCCACTAATTCAACAGCCCCGAATAAGTTATTTTTGTAAAAACGGGCGGTAAGCCATTATTGTAGCGGCGCGGACGGGTGTAATTATATTACATAATCTTTCACATTCGTTACCGCATTTTGAAATTAGTGGATCACTACACTTCTATAAAAATTGATTTGTCATATCACTTAAACCAATAAATTTGCTTTTCTGATTCGTTGGCGTAATCTATGACAAATCTCAGCCAATCGATAAACCTCATTATGTTTAATTCAGCCTTTATCCTTTACACACTAGGTTCAGTACTGAATAAAATTGCCTATTTATTGCTGTTACCAATCATTACCGCACTTGTCACCAACGGTGACGGATTAGCTGAATTCAGCCAATCATTTGTCATCATTCTGTTCTTTTCGTTTCTGTTGACTTGGAAAAAACCGAGTAATATGGCACTTCGGGTAAAAGATATGTTGCTGATGACCACCTTAATTTGGGTGACTGTCGGGCTTTTTAGTGCCTTACCGTTTATTTTTATTAAACATATCTCTTTGACAGATGCTTATTTTGAAACGATGTCCGGCTTAACCACCACCGGTTCCAGTGTCTTAAGCAATTTGAATAACACCGCGCCAAGTTTGTTGATGTGGCGCTCCACATTGCAATGGATTGGTGGATTGGGGATGATCGTGATGGCGGTGGCAATTTTACCCTTTTTAAACGTCGGCGGTATGACCTTGTTCCGCAGTGAATCCTCCGATTGGTCGGAAAAAAGCACCCCGCATACGAAGGATATCGCTAAAAATATCATTCGAATCTATATTTTGCTGACAATTTTATCCATTGTTGCTTTTATGTTGAGCGGAATGTCTTTTTTTGATGCCATCAATCATACTTTTGCTGCGCTCTCCACCGGTGGTTTTTCCACCCGCGATGCCGGGCTGGCCGATTTCTCCAATGCCGCACAGTGGGTTTGTGCATTGTTTATGTTTTTAGGATCATTGCCTTTTTTACTGTTTTTACAAGCCGCACAAAAACGAAATTTTAAAATTATCGCCTATAACCAACAAATTGTCGGTTTTACGCTGTTTATTGTGGTCACCGGTTTATTTTTAACCGGATACCTTTACCAGCAGCATATTTTTAATTTTAATGACAGTTTACGTTTCAGTTTTTTCTCGTTAATCAATATCTTATCTACCAGTGGTTTTACCTTAGTCAATTTTGATACCTGGACTAGCGCTACCACAATCATTTTTGCATTTGCTTTTTTGATCGGCGGCTGTTCCGGATCGACTGCCGGTGGGATTAAAATTTTCCGTTTTCAAATTATTTTCAGTTTGTTAAAAATTCAAATTCAAACATTAGTTCATCCGAACAGTGTACATTTGCTGCAATATAACGGTAAAAAAGTACAAAATAACACTTTATTTGCGATAATTACCTTCATATTTTGTTATTTCATCAGTATCTTTCTGCTCAGCGTATTACTGGCCATCAGCGGAATGAACGCACTAGACGCCCTCAGCAGTGCTGCAACCGCAATCGGTAATGTCGGGCCGGGGCTGGGTCCTACCGTCGGACCAAGCGGTAATTTTGCGACCATTCCGGAAGCAGCGAAGTGGCTGATGTCGATCGGTATGTTGTTAGGACGATTAGAAATTACCACAATGTTGGTACTACTGTTTCCGAGATATTGGAAAATGTAATAGTTTAACCAGGAATATTATGAAAAATACGATTTGTATCATCAGCGGCAGTACCTTAGGCAGCGCTGAATATTTAGCAGAATACTGTGAAGATCAATTACAACAACAAGGTTACAAAACCGCACTTTTGCACGGTCCTGATTGGCAAGCCATACAAGATTATCGTGAATGGCTGATCATCACCTCTACCCACGGCGCCGGGGAATTACCGGATAATTTATACCCATTGTTTGAACATATCGAAAATGAAGTTGATCAACTTAATCAACTGCATTTTTCAGTTATCGGACTCGGTAACTCAGATTATGATACTTTTTGTTTTGCGGTTGACAAAGTCGAACGGATCCTGCAAAACAAACAGGCAAAAAAACGTTGCCTCTCGTTGAAAATTGATGTGCTACAAAGCCTCGATCATGATCAACAAGCTGGCGAGTGGCTGCCAAATTTATACGATCAACTGAGCAAATCATGTTTAGATTGAAAATTTATCAAAAACTTTAAAAAAAACAGCTGTGGATAACTTAGATCAAATCTGTTTAAAAGCTGTTTTATTTACTTGAATAAAATTAATGCCAACTTTACCTGTGGGTAAAAACACTTTTTATCCACAACAAATTTTGAACAAAACACGATCTTCTCTACAGCTACCAAAGGATCGCAAGATCTTATTTTAAAACAAAAAAAGGATCTTATTCACAAGATCAAGCTCTCCTAATAATAACAATAATAAGATCTTTATATATAAAAAGATCTTTATTTAATAGCTCACGATCTTTTCTCACACCGCTGTTTTAGATCGCGGATCGTGACGATAAATTTCCTTTAACGATCCGACTAAATTCAGTAGAATAACCCGCAATTTTACAATCGATAGATCAGAATCCATCGATCGTTCTCAAAATCAACAAGGCTTTTTATGATTTATACTGACAGTTATGATGTGATCGTCGTTGGCGGTGGTCACGCAGGTACCGAAGCAGCGCTTGCACCTGCTAGAATGGGATTAAAAACACTATTATTAACCCACAATGTTGATACGCTAGGACAAATGTCTTGCAATCCTGCAATCGGTGGGATCGGCAAAGGACATTTGGTGAAAGAGATCGATGCGATGGGTGGATTGATGGCAATCGCAGCGGATCAAGCTGGGATCCAATTTCGGACGTTAAACAGTAGTAAAGGTCCGGCAGTGCGCGCAACCCGTGCCCAAGCAGATCGGGTTTTATATCGCCAGGCCGTTAGGATCGCACTGGAAAATCAAGAAAATTTAGATATTTTTCAGCAAGAAGTGATCGATATTATCTTAGATCAAGATCGTGTCAGCGGTGTAAAAACCAAAATGGGACTAACGTTCCATGCCCGCTCGGTGATCCTGACCGCCGGTACTTTTTTAGCCGGTAAGATCCACATTGGTATGCAGAATTATGTCGGTGGTCGAGCCGGTGATCCGGCGTCGATCATGTTGGCTGATCGCTTGCGCGAACTGAATTTGCGGGTTGATCGGCTGAAAACCGGCACTCCGCCACGACTGGATGCACGCACGATTGACTTTTCAGTATTGGAAAAACAACACGGTGATTCAGTATTGCCGGTATTCTCTTTTATGGGATCAGTGGATCAACATCCCCGTCAGATTCCGTGCTACATCACCCATACCAATGAAAAAGCCCATGATCTAATTCGGGCTAATTTAGATCGCAGCCCGATGTATGCGGGCGTGATCGAAGGGATCGGTCCGCGTTATTGCCCGTCGATCGAAGATAAAGTGATGCGCTTTGCCGAGCGTAACAGCCATCAGATCTATTTAGAACCGGAAGGTTTGACCAGCAATGAGATCTACCCGAACGGGATCTCAACCAGTTTACCGTTTGATGTGCAAATGGGGATCGTCAATTCAATGAAAGGCTTGGAAAAAGCCCGGATTATGAAGCCGGGTTATGCGATCGAATATGATTATTTTGATCCGCGCGATCTGAAACCATCGTTGGAAACCAAAGCGATCAACGGTTTATTTTTTGCCGGACAGATCAACGGTACCACCGGTTATGAAGAGGCGGCGGCGCAAGGTTTGTTAGCCGGGATCAACGCAGGCTTATTTGTACAACAAAAACCGGCTTGGTATCCGCGCCGTGATCAAGCCTATTTGGGGGTATTAGTTGATGACCTTTGCACGTTGGGTACCAAAGAGCCGTATCGGGTATTTACCTCCCGTGCCGAATACCGTCTGTTGCTGCGAGAAGACAATGCCGATTTGCGTTTAACTCCGATTGCCAGAGAATTGGGGTTAATTGATGAAGCGCGTTGGACACGTTTTAATCAAAAATTGGAAAATATTGCACAAGAACAACAGCGGCTGCGCCAAATTTGGATTCACACGCAATCAGCGCATTTAGCGGAAGTGAATAGTATTTTGAATACGCCATTAACCCGTGAAGCCAGTGGTGAAGATCTGTTGCGCCGCCCGGAAGTGGATTATAAAAAACTGACCGCACTTTCGGCTTTCGCACCGGCATGTGCCGACGTCGAAGCCGCAGAACAGGTGGAAATTTCAATCAAATATCAAGGCTATATTGAACATCAACATGAAGAAATTGCACGGCATAAACGGCATGAAAGCACGGCGATTCCAGTGGAGTTTGATTACGATAAAGTCAGCGGACTATCCAATGAAGTGCGGTTAAAACTGATCCAGCATCGTCCGGTATCCATCGGACAGGCATCACGGATTTCAGGCGTCACGCCGGCAGCCATCTCGATTTTGCTGGTTAACTTAAAAAAGCAAGGCATGCTAAAACGTGGTGATGAATGACATTGTATAACCGATTAGATCAATTATTGGCGCAAACCGCACTTTCGCTCACCGATCAGCAAAAACAGCAGCTGGTGGCCTTTGTCGAATTATTGGATAAATGGAATAAGGCTTATAACCTGACTTCAGTGCGGGATCCGCACGAGATGTTGATTAAACATATTCTGGATAGCCTGGTGGTGAGTCCTTATTTACAAGGCAAACGTTTTATTGATGTCGGCACCGGTCCCGGGCTGCCAGGGATTCCGTTGGCCATTATTAACCCCGATCAGCACTATTTTTTGTTAGACAGTTTAGGCAAGCGAATTACCTTTATCCGCCAGGTGATTCGTCAGTTAGGGTTGACTAACGTAACGCCAATTCAAAGCCGAGTGGAGCAATATCAACCCGAAGTGCGGTTTGACGGGGTACTCAGCCGTGCATTTGCTTCGTTAAAGGATATGACTGAATGGTGTCAGCATTTGCTTGATCAATCTGGGCATTTTTATGCTTTGAAAGGAATTTATCATTCGGACGAATTACAGCAATTGGATCTGCAATTTCAGTTACAGCAAAAGATAAAATTGGTTGTGCCGGAACTGGTCGGCGAAAGGCATTTAGTGATTTTGTCCAAGACGGATAAACAATAAATTAGGTTTCAGTATTGAGTGAAAAATAGCAATCCATATTTTATTGTGATAAAAAAGTAAAAAAATTTTAATAAATGTTAACTGAATAACATTTTTAACGGCTTTAATCGTTGCAATAATTAAATCTGACCGTATAATTTAATCTGTTTTGTTAGCGCGGAGATTACCCCGTTTTAGGTAGTTTTTAACACTAGGCATAACTTCACCTAAACAATAAAAAGATGATTTTGGTGAATAGGAAATCAGATGTCAGCAGTATTGGATAGAAACAGAAAACTTTATCATAAAGCGTTTATTATCGAACTGGCATTAATCTTGATTGTTTATGCGTTAATCGGATTGTTACAACCCGCATTCTCCTTCCCGTTTTTATTGGGCGCTTTGATCGGTTGGCTGCCGCAGCTGGTACTGGTTGTTTATGTATTTTATCTGCGTGCAAATTTGCAACCGGAACATAAGTTAAAAGCGCTGTATCAAGGGGAAGGAATTAAAATAGTTTTAACTATTATTTTATTATTGCTGGTTTTTATTAACATTGATCTAACGCCGCTAGCGTTTTTTGCCGGCTATTTTGGTTTAATATTGCTTAATAATCTTTTACCTTTTGTATTGCAAAAGCACACAGAAAGTAAAATCAACTCACTTACGAAGTAGGAAATTGTATGGCTGCCGAAGGTTCATCCCAAACTTCTATTGGATATATTCAACATCATCTCTCATTTCTCACCCACGGTGAAGGTTTTTGGTCGGTTAATATCGATTCCTTATTTTTCTCGGTCGTCACCGGATTACTGTTTATCTTTATTTTCAGTAAAGTCGCTAAAAAAGCGACCAGTGGTGTGCCGGGAAAATTGCAATGTGCGGTTGAAATGCTGGTCGAATGGGTTGACGGAATGGTCAAAGAGAATTTCCACGGCAGTCGCAATGTGATCGGACCGTTGGGTTTGACCGTATTTGTCTGGGTGTTGTTAATGAATACTTTGGATATTGTTCCGGTCGACTATTTACCACAAATTGCTCATGCAATGGGTTTTGAGTATCTGCGTGCAGTACCAACGGCTGATATGAATATCACCTTCGGTATGTCAATTGCCGTATTCTTTTTGATTATTATCTACACAATAAAATCCAAAGGTTTCGGTGGTTTGGTCAAAGAATACACAATGCACCCTTTCAACCACCCTATTTTTATTCCGGTCAACTTCCTATTGGAAACTGTAACATTATTAGCCAAACCGGTTTCACTTGGTTTACGGTTGTTCGGCAATCTGTATGCCGGTGAATTGATTTTTATCTTGATCGCACTGACCTATTCTGCCGGCTATGTTATCGGTGGTCTAGGTATCTTCATGCATGTGGCTTGGGCAATTTTCCATATTTTGGTGGTTATTTTGCAGGCGTTTATCTTCATGATGTTGACGATTGTCTATATCAGTATTGCTTATAACAAAGCCGATCATTAATTTTTAACGAGTATTTTTATTTTTAACCTGGCAATTTTGCCAACACTTTAACTTAAACATGGAGAAAATCATGGAAACTGTTATTACTGCAACAATCATCGCTTCTGCCATTATGATTTCAATTGCGGCATTAGGTACTGCTATTGGCTTCGGCTTGTTGGGCGGAAAATTCCTGGAGTCAGCAGCCCGTCAACCGGAACTAGCTAACTCTTTGTTAACAAGAATGTTTATTGTTGCCGGTTTACTTGATGCAATTTCAATGATTGCGGTTGGTATCGCGTTATACTTCATCTTCGCTAATCCGTTTACTGCGTTATTGGGTTAATTTTTGCCTTACGCCATTTTGTTGGCGTAACCGATAAGCATTATTGAGGAGGACGTTGTGAATATTAACGCAACACTGATTGGACAATCGATTGCATTCTTGATTTTTGTCTTGTTCTGCATGAAATTTGTCTGGCCACCGGTTATTAAAGCGATCGAAGAGCGCCAATCCGGTATTGCCAATGCTTTGGCAGCAGCCGAAGCAGCTAAAAAAGAGCAATCTGACACCAAAGTTTTGGTTGAACAAGAGCTGAATAGTGCCAAAAAACAAGCGCAAGAGATTGTCGATTTAGCCAATAAACGTCGCAATGAAATTTTGGACGAAGTGCGGTCTGAAGCAGAATCGTTGAAAGCTAAAATTATCGAGCAGGGCTATAGTGAAATTGAAGCAGAACGTAAACGTGCACAGGAAGAATTGCGCGTTAAAGTCGCTTCCTTGGCAGTGGCTGGAGCAGAGAAGATTGTCGGTCGTTCGATTGATGAAGCGGCTAACAGCGACATTATTGATAAATTAGTTGCAGAACTATAGGAAGGTGGGGCTAATGTCAGAATATATCACAGTCGCACGCCCCTATGCTAAAGCTGCATTTGACTTTGCGGTTGAACAAAACAGAGTTGATGCATGGCAAGCCATGTTGGGTTTTGTTGCCGAAGTGGCAGAAAATGACGATATTAAACATTTTTTAAAAGAGTCTTTTTCACCGCAGAAAGTCGCCAAGACTTTCATTGATATATGTGGCGATCAGCTGGATCAATATGGGCAGAATTTTATCCGTCTAATGGCAGAAAATAAGCGCGTAATGGCACTTCCTGAGGTATTTAAACTGTTTCAGGAGCTTGTCGATCAATATAAATCGCTGGCTAATGTTGAAGTGATTTCCGCCGAACCATTAACGCAGAAACAACAACAAAATATTCTCCAGGCAATGGAAAAAAGACTTGCCCGCAAAGTGAAATTAAATTGCAGCATTGATAAAAATCTGATTGGCGGCGCGATTATCCGTACCGATGATTTGGTTATCGACGGCAGCAGCCGTGGTCAATTAAATCGTCTGGCCAATGAGTTGCAATTGTAAGAGGAATAGAAAATGCAACTGAATTCTACAGAAATTAGTGAACTGATTAAAAAACGGATTGCCGATTTTAATGTAACGAGCGAAGCTCGCAACACCGGCACCATCGTTTCAGTAAGTGATGGGATTATCCGTATCCACGGCTTGAGCGATGCAATGCAAGGGGAAATGATTGCATTGCCGGGCAACCGCTTTGCTATTGCGTTGAACTTGGAAAGAGATTCTGTCGGTGCGGTGGTGATGGGGCCTTATTCCGATTTAGCCGAGGGTATGGAAGTACAATGTACCGGTCGTATTTTGGAAGTGCCGGTAGGACGTAACTTATTGGGTCGTGTCGTGAATACCTTAGGGCAACCGATTGACGGCAAAGGTGAAATTGTTGCTGATGACTATTCGCCGATTGAAGTGATTGCACCGGGCGTTATCGATCGTAAATCGGTCGATCAGCCGGTACAAACCGGATATAAAGCGGTTGACTCCATGGTGCCGATTGGACGTGGTCAACGCGAATTGATTATCGGTGACCGCCAAACCGGCAAAACCGCATTGGCAATCGATGCGATCATCAACCAACGTGATTCCGATATTAAATGTATTTATGTGGCAGTCGGACAGAAAGCCTCGACCATCGCTAACGTGGTGCGTAAATTGGAAGAACATGGTGCGCTGGAAAATACTATCGTCGTGGTTGCCTCAGCGGCTGAATCGGCGGCATTGCAATATCTGGCTCCGTATTCCGGGTGCGCAATGGGCGAATTTTTCCGTGACAACGGTGAAGATGCGTTAATCGTGTACGATGATTTATCTAAGCAAGCGGTTGCTTACCGTCAAATCTCATTGTTATTGCGTCGCCCACCGGGTCGTGAAGCGTTCCCCGGCGATGTATTTTATCTGCACTCCCGCTTATTGGAACGGGCTGCTCGCGTTAGTGCGGAGTATGTGGAGAAATTTACTAACGGGCGCGTGAAAGGCAAAACCGGTTCTTTGACCGCACTTCCGATCATTGAAACTCAGGCTGGTGACGTATCAGCGTTTGTTCCGACCAACGTAATCTCGATTACCGATGGCCAGATTTTCTTGGAATCTGATTTGTTTAACTCAGGGATCCGTCCGGCGGTTAACCCGGGGATTTCGGTTTCACGCGTTGGTGGTGCGGCACAAACTAAAGTGGTGAAAAAATTGGCTGGCGGAATTCGTACCGCACTTGCTCAATACCGTGAATTAGCGGCGTTTGCTCAGTTTGCTTCCGACTTGGATGAAGCGACCCGTAAACAGTTGTCGCATGGTCAAAAAGTGACTGAGTTATTGAAACAAACTCAATATTCACCGTTAAGCGTCGGTCAACAAGCCTTGGTGTTGTTTGCAGTTGAATTTGGTTATCTGGATGATGTGGAGTTGGATCGTATAGCCTCTTTTGAAAGCAGTTTATTTGATTTTGCCAACAACAACGAAGCGGAATTCTTAAAACAGCTTTCTGCAACCGGTGACTATAACGATACTATCAAAGATAAATTAAAATCTATCTTAGATAATTTCAAAGCCAAAGGTGCATGGTAATAGCCAACGCTAACGGAGAGATGAAATGGCAGGTGCGAAAGAGATCAGAACCAAAATTGCCAGTGTGAAAAGCACGCAAAAAATCACCAAGGCAATGGAAATGGTTGCAGCCTCAAAAATGCGCAAAACGCAGGAACGCATGTCTTCTTCACGTCCGTATTCTACAGCAATACGCAACGTAATTAGCCATGTTTCCAAAGGTAATATTGAATATCGTCACCCTTTTTTGGTGGAACGTGAAATCAAAAAAGTGGGTTTTTTGGTTATCTCGACAGACCGTGGTTTGTGCGGTGGTTTAAATGTTAATTTGTTTAAAACCGCACTTAGTGAGTTTAAACAGTGGAAAGACAAGCAAGTTAATGTAGAAATTGCGCTGTTAGGGTCGAAAGCTATCGGCTTTTTCCACTCCTTAGGCTTGACAATTCGTGGTCAAACCTCCGGCATGGGAGATACCCCGTCAGTGGAACAAATTGTCGGTATTGCCAATACAATGTTTGATAGTTATAGCAGCGGTGAATATGACGCCATTTATATTGTCTATAACAAATTTATCAATACGATGGCACAGAAACCGGTGGTGCAGCAGTTGATTCCATTACCGGAGCTGGAAGAAGACGAACTTACAACTGAAAACAGCTGGGACTACCTGTATGAACCAAATTCCAAATATCTGTTGGATAAACTGCTGACCCGTTATTTGGAAGCGCAGGTTTATCAAGCAGTGGTCGAAAATTTGGCGTCAGAACAGGCGGCACGGATGGTGGCGATGAAGTCGGCAACGGATAATGCCGGTAACTTGATTAACGACTTGCAGTTGGTTTACAACAAAGCTCGTCAAGCCAGTATTACAAATGAATTAAACGAAATTGTTGCCGGTGCGGCGGCAATTTAACGAAAAAGTAGAGGATCGGTAATGGCAACAGGAAAAATTGTACAAATCATCGGTGCCGTCATTGACGTTGAATTTCCACAAGATGCAGTGCCAAAAGTATATGATGCGTTAAAAGTGGAAACCGGGTTAACCCTTGAAGTTCAACAACAATTGGGTGGCGGAATCGTGCGTTGTATCGCAATGGGCTCGTCAGACGGGTTAAAACGTCATTTGAGCGTCAGCAACACCAACAACCCGATTTCAGTGCCGGTCGGAGTGAAAACTCTCGGTCGTATTATGAATGTGTTGGGTGAGCCGATTGATGAATTAGGTCCGATTGGGGCAGAAGAGAACTGGTCAATCCATCGTGAAGCGCCAAGTTATGAAGATCAATCCAATAGTGCCGAACTTTTGGAAACCGGTATCAAAGTTATCGACTTGGTATGCCCGTTTGCCAAAGGGGGGAAAGTCGGCTTGTTTGGTGGTGCCGGTGTAGGTAAAACCGTGAATATGATGGAGTTAATCCGTAATATCGCGATTGAACACTCCGGTTATTCGGTATTTGCTGGCGTGGGTGAACGAACCCGTGAAGGCAACGACTTCTACCACGAAATGCAGGATTCCAACGTATTGGATAAAGTATCACTGGTGTACGGTCAAATGAATGAGCCGCCAGGCAACCGTTTGCGTGTGGCGTTGACCGGGTTGACGATGGCGGAAAAATTCCGTGATGAAGGTCGTGATGTATTATTCTTCGTGGACAATATCTATCGTTATACCTTGGCAGGAACCGAAGTATCCGCTCTTTTAGGTCGGATGCCGTCTGCGGTAGGTTATCAACCGACTTTGGCGGAAGAGATGGGGGTATTGCAAGAGCGGATCACCTCAACCAAAACCGGTTCCATCACTTCGATTCAAGCGGTGTATGTACCGGCGGATGACTTGACTGACCCATCTCCGGCAACGACCTTTGCTCACTTGGATGCGACCGTGGTATTAAGCCGTCAAATTGCCTCGTTGGGGATCTATCCGGCGGTGGATCCGTTGGATTCCACTTCGCGTCAATTGGATCCGTTAGTAGTAGGTAAAGATCACTACGAAGTGGCACGTGGCGTGCAATCAACCTTACAGCGTTATAAAGAGTTGAAAGACATTATTGCGATTTTGGGTATGGACGAGTTATCCGAAGACGATAAATTGGTTGTTGCCCGTGCGCGTAAAATCGAGCGTTTCTTATCGCAGCCGTTCTTCGTGGCAGAAGTATTTACCGGTTCTCCGGGTAAATATGTATCGCTGAAAGATACGATTGCCGGTTTTAAAGGGATTTTGGACGGCGAATACGATCATATTCCGGAACAAGCGTTCTATATGGTCGGTTCGATCGACGAAGTCTTGGCAAAAGCCGAGAAAATGTAATCACTCCCTCGGGTATGTGAGTAATAACAGAACTGAAGGAGAATAACATGGCATCTTCATTTGAACTGACTGTGGTTAGTGCGGAGAAACAGATTTTCCATGGTGAGGTCAACAGTATTCAGGTTTCCGGTATTGAAGGGGATCTGGGTATTTTACCGGGGCATACTCCGTTGTTGACCGAAATCAAGCCCGGCGTGCTACAAATTAAGCAGGAAAGCGGACTAGAAGTGATCTATGTATCTGGTGGTTTTCTTGAAGTGCAGCCACATGTAGTGACAGTGCTAGCCGATACCGCGATTCGTGGTGATGAACTGGATAAAGACCGGATTCTGGCTGCCAAACGTCGTGCTGAAGAAAATACGCATGCGAAACACGGCGACGTGGATTATTCTTTGTTATCATCGAAATTATCGCGTGAATTGGCTAAATTACAAGCCTATGAATTAACGGAAAAATTAACTAAAGCTAAACGTTAATTTTTTTAGTCGATTGCAAAACCCGTCATTTTTAAAACTGGCGGGTTTTATTTTTGTAGGCAATTATCTGATTGCTGAAAAACTTCCAAGCTAAAACCATAATTGCAAAAACCAGAAAAATCAGCGGCTGTAAGGCAATACCTTTGGTTGACCAATAGTAGTGAATAATCGCTAACACAATCGCCAGGTTGCTGAGTTGGTGCAGGATAAACCAGTTTTTTGCCAGTTTGTGGCGTAGCATCGGGATTGAACTGGCGGCAGGCAGCAGAAAAAAGACAAACGCCAGTACGCCGACAATCAGATAAGGACGCTTTATAATTTCATTCAAAAACAGGCGGTAATCAAATGCCAGCTCTAACGCCAAATAACTTAAAATATGCAAGCTTAACCAAAATAATCCCCACAACCCTAGCGTTTTATGCAGCGCCAGTAGGCGTCCCTTGCCATATAACCGATTAATAATCCGTAAACTAAACAGAGCAGCAAAAAAATAAAGTGCGGTCAGCCCCAAAAAATGGATTAATTCTTTAATTGGATCTGCGCCGAATATCAGGCTTATATCGCCATAATTCAGGATATAACCCAACCATAATAACGGCAACAAACCGGCACAGTGGATGGTAAGGCGTAAAAAGTTGAACATCAAAAATTAACCTTCAAATCTAAACCTTGATAGAGGAAAGCCACTTCATCGGCATAGCCGTTAAACGGTAATGTGGCTTGGCGTTTGCTGGAAAACAGCCCGCCACTGCCGATAATCCGTTCGCTGGCTTGTGACCAGCGCGGGTGATCGACTTCGGGATTAACATTGGCGTAAAAACCATATTCGTTCGGGGCGAGGCGCTGCCAGGTATTCAGCGGTTGTTGTTCGGTCAGGGTGATTTTGACAATTGATTTAATACTTTTGAAGCCGTATTTCCAAGGTACAACCAGACGTATCGGTGCGCCGTTTTGTGGCAGCAAATCTTTGCCGTACAAACCGGTCGCCATTAAGGTCAGCGGGTGCATGGCTTCTTGTATCGTCAAACCTTCAACATAGGGATAATCAATACCACCGCCAGTATAGCGATCACGTTGTCCCGGCATTTGTTGTGGATCATACAGGGTTTCAAAGCGCACATATTTGGCATTAGCGCTCGGATCGGCTAATTTGAGTAATTTATTCAATTCAAATCCCAGCCATGGTACCACCATTGACCAGGCTTCGACGCAGCGAAAACGATAGATTCGTTCTTCTGTAGTAAAACGTTGGTGCAGGTCATCCCAATCTAAGGTAAGCGGATTGTTGACTGCGCCATCTACCGTTAGCTTCCACGGGTTGGTTTTGAATGACTTGGCATAATGTTGTGGATCTTGTTTGCTGACGCCGAATTCATAAAAATTGTTATAACCGATAATATTTTCTTCCGGGGTTGGCTTTAATAAAGTTGCTTGCGTGCTGGTATTGTCCGCATAGACGACATTAGGCAGCAATAAACTGCTTCCACCTACGCCAAGTGCGGTCAGAATTTTACGTCGTTGGTGAAAAACCCGTTCGTCGGTAACATCATGTTCCAGTAATTTTTTCATACTTCCCCCCTGTTTGATACTTAGATAGAAATAGTCAATAAAAGTTCACTGGATTGATAGGTGTTTTAGTGCAAAAGAAGGCGTTTATCGTCGCATAAATACGACAATCTAGGAGGAAAATAGAAAATGGATAACATATCAGGACGGTCTTTCCGCCCTGATAACATGTTGTTATTAAAGTAAAAAGTGCGGTGCTCGATTATTTTATGACACCGCACGCCATTCTGGCACCACCACCACCCAGTGGCGCCGGGTGATCGGAATGGTTATCACCACCGGCATGGATCATGATTGCACGATTTTGAATTTCATCTAGTGATTTCAAACGTGGTGCTAACACCGGATTGGTTGCAGTGCCGTCGGCATTGACCGTTAAAGCCGGTAAATCGCCTAAATGGGCATCATCTTGCCATGGGAAACCGTGTTGCTTGGTCTCTTTTGGATCCCAGTGACCGCCAGCGGCTAATCCGGCAACTATTTTACCGTCTTTCTCTTGTGGTTCGCAGCTTGGGTTTTGATGAATATGGAAACCATGTAAACCTGGGGTTAAACCATTGAGTGCCGGTGTGAACACCAGACCATAGTCTGATTCGGTAACGACCACTTCGCCGATATCCTGATTGCCGTTGGCCGGATCAAGCAATTGCACCTTAATCACCAAATTATTGTCATGTTGGTGAGCGTGGTTTTGTGCCGACACCGTAGAACTTAGAGCGAGCGTGCAGAGTGAAAGTGCGGTAACCAATAACGTTTTCTTCATAACTTCTCCTTATTATTAACAGCAATACCGTTCAGAAAAGCAACGGATAGTGACACAATAAAGCAAAATTACAGTTAGCTTAAATGATCAAGCTCACAAAATAGAAAAAATCCCTTTGTTTAAGACTAAAACAAAGGGATTATTTTACTATTAGACAAATTTTAGTATTACAAAATTTCTTTGGCTTTTGCTACTACGTTTTCAACGGTGAAGCCGAATAGTTTGAACAGTTGATCTGCCGGGGCAGATTCGCCAAAGCTGTTCATGCCGACAACACGACCGTTAAAGCCGACGTATTTGTACCAGAAATCGCTGATTCCGGCTTCGATTGCCACACGTTTGCTGACCGCACTTGGTAATACGGATTCATGGTAAGCTTGATCTTGAGCGTCAAATACATTGGTTGACGGCATTGAGACAACGCGTACTTTTTTACCTTCCGCATTCAACTGTTCAGCGGCTTTCACTGCCAATTCCACTTCTGAACCGGTAGCAATCAAAATTAAGTCCGGCGTACCATCACAATCTTTCAGCACATAGCCGCCACGGGCAACATCTGCCAACTGCTGTGCACTGCGATCCATTTGCGTCAGATTTTGGCGGGTGAAAATCATTGCACTCGGACCGTCTTTGCGCTCAACCGCTGCTTTCCAGGCAATGGCAGATTCCACTTGGTCACAAGGTCGCCAAGTTTGCAGGTTCGGAATCAAACGCAATGCAGCAGTCTGTTCAACCGGTTGGTGGGTCGGGCCGTCTTCGCCTAAACCGATGGAGTCGTGGGTGTAAACAAACAGCACACGCTGTTTCATCAATGCTGCCATGCGAATAGCATTGTGGGCATACTCCATAAACATCAGGAAAGTAGCACCGTAAGGAATAAAGCCGCCATGCAGGGCAATCCCGTTCATGATCGCCGACATACCGAATTCGCGTACGCCGTAGTTGATGTAGTTGCCGTCGACGATATTGGCACGAATCGGTTTTGAACCAGACCACAAGGTTAAATTCGAGCTTGCCAAGTCGGCAGAGCCACCCAAAAATTCAGGCAGTAACGGTGCATAGGCTTCGATGGCGTTTTGTGAGGCTTTACGGCTGGCAATTGCCGCCGGATTAGCTTGTAATTTTTCGATAAAGGCTTGTGATTGTGCCGCCCAGTTTGCCGGCAAGTCGCCGTTGACACGGCGCTTGAATTCGGCGGCTAATTCAGGATAAGCCGCTTGGTAAGCAGCAAATTTTTCATCCCAGGCTTTTTCAGCAGCTTGACCTTTGGCTTTTGCGTCCCATTCAGCGTAGATATCAGTCGGAATTTCGAATGCCGCATGTGCCCAATTTAACGCTTTACGGGTTAAAGCAATTTCGTCGTCGCCCAGCGGTGCGCCGTGGCTGTCGTGGGAGTTGGATTTGTTCGGAGAGCCGTAACCGATAATGGTTTTGCAAATAATCAATGTCGGTTTTCCGCTTTCCGCTTTGGCTTGTTCAACCGCACTTTTAACTTGTGCCGCATCGTGTCCGTCGATTGCCGGGATTACTTGCCAGCCGTAGGCTTCGAAGCGTTTTTGGGTGTCGTCGGTGAACCAGCCGTCAACATGACCGTCAATCGAGATGTTGTTGTCGTCATAAAACGCAATCAGTTTGCCTAAGCCCAAGGTTCCTGCCAAAGAGCAGGCTTCGTGCGAAATTCCTTCCATCAAACAGCCGTCGCCTAAGAATACATAGGTATGGTGATCAACAATCTCATGTCCTGCACGGTTAAATTGACCGGCTAAGGTTTTTTCCGCAATGGCCATCCCAACCGCATTGGTGATGCCTTGTCCCAGCGGACCGGTGGTGGTTTCTACGCCCGGCGCATAGCCGTATTCTGGGTGTCCCGGGGTTTTGGAATGCAGCTGGCGGAACTGTTTTAAATCTTCGATGGACAAATCGTAGCCGCTTAAATGCAGCAAGCTATAAATCAACATTGAGCCGTGTCCGTTAGACAGTACGAAGCGATCGCGGTTTGCCCAGCTCGGGTTGGTTGGGTTATGTACTAAAAAATCGCGCCATAACACTTCGGCAATATCTGCCATGCCCATCGGGGCACCCGGGTGTCCGGATTTTGCTTTTTGTACCGCATCCATACTTAAAAAGCGGATCGCATTTGCCAATTCTTTGCGTGAAGCCATGTGATTCTCCTGTTCAAAATAGAAATAATTATTTGCTAAAAAATAGTGGTATGAGTTTACACCAATCCGAGAATAAATGCTGAGAGATCATCTCAAGCGTTTAACTTTCAAAATTTTTTTGTGATCTTAATCACAAATACTCGGCATAGGTCAGGCTCAATCGATAAATGAAAGTGCGGTTTGCACCACTTCTGTCCCGGCATTTGGTTTATGTGCATTTTCGCTTAAATAACGCCGCCACTGTTTTGCGCCTTTACAGCCCTGAAATGCGCCCACCATATGGCGACTGATATGGTTTAAATGGGTGCCTGCCTGCAATTCTTTTTCGATATAAGGCAACATTTTTTCCACCGCTTGCCGTGGCGTGACGACCGCACTTTGCGGATCAAACAACACTTGGTCAACGTAACCAAGCAGGCTGGGGTTTTGGTAGGCTTCGCGTCCGACCATCACCCCATCGACAAACTGCAAATGTTGTTGCATCTCATCAAGGGTTTTAATGCCACCGTTAATCACGATAGAGAGTTGCGGAAAATCGCGTTTCAATTGATAAACCCGTTGGTAATCCAACGGAGGAATCTCACGGTTTTGCTTCGGGCTTAAGCCGGACAGCCAGGCTTTGCGCGCATGAATGATAAACTCTTGACAACCGGCATTAGCCAGCGTTTGCACAAAATCATACAGAAATTCATAACTGTCAAACTCATCAATCCCGATTCGGGTTTTCACCGTCACCGGAATTGAAACCGCACTTTGCATTTTAGCGACACATTCTGCGACCAAATCGGCTTTTGCCATCAAACAAGCACCGAAAAAGCCGTTTTGCACCCGATCTGACGGGCAGCCGACATTCAAGTTAATCTCGTCATAGCCGTATTGTTCGGCTTTTTGCGCACACAGCCGCAACTGTGCCGGATCGCTGCCGCCCAGTTGCAGCGCCAGCGGATGTTCACCTTGATCGTAGCGTAGATGATCATATTTGGCGTGGATAATCGCGCCGGTGGTGATCATCTCGGTGTAAAGCAAGGCGTGTCGGCTAAACTGACGGTGAAAATAGCGGCAGTGGCGCGTAGTCCAGTCCAGCATCGGTGCAACAGAAAAACGACCACGGTAATGAGTGTGCATAAAATAAATTAGTATCCTTGTTTTTTAAGTCGGTTGATTACTTTGCGTGACGGCTGCGGCTTTATTACTCTCTTCTTGAATACGTTGCCGGAAACGGCTGGCAGCTAGGTGGTAAAACGGTTTCGGGCAGAATTGGCGCGAAACCAACGATGCCAACAAACAGCACGCCAGTAACCAGAACAGCACCGGTTGGCTGCCGGTCATTTCCATCACTACCACACTGGCGGTGACCGGGGATTGGGTGGCTGCCGCCAAAAATGCTGCCATAGATAACAATACCAGCAGACGCTGATCAACCACACCGCCGGTGGCTTCCCAGATTTGTGCGCCCAAGGCAGCACCGGTGGTCAATGCCGGGGTGAAGATCCCGCCAGCGATGCCCGCCCAATAAGTTGCTACGGTGGCGAATAACTTGGCAATGCCCAAACCTTCTGCCGGCAGCGGCGCATCATGTAGCAAATGCGTGACTACATCGTAACCGGTGCCGTAGGTGGCGCCTTTCGAGTAACTGCCCAATGCCGCCAAAACCAGTCCGAGCAGGGCAGCGATCCATAACGGATGGCGCCGAATCCAACCGCGCCAACGTGCCGGGGAATAAGCAGCCAAGCCTTTTGCCAATAAGCGGGCAAAGATGCCGCCGAAAAAGCCACACACAGCGGCGCAGAGTAAGACCCAGAGAGATAAGTGCGGTATATCGGTGGCGCCGTTGTAATGCGGAAAATAGGGATTGTTGCCCATAATCGCCACTTGGATGAATCCTGCCGCCAGCACACCGAGCAGCACACGCCGTTCCCAGCGCAACATCACCCCGCGCCCCAGCTCTTCGATTGCAAAGATCACACCGGCTAGCGGCGCGTTAAACGCAGCGGCTAAACCACCGGCGGCACCGGTTGCCATTAACTCATTACTGCTTAAGCCTTTGAATGCTATGTTGCGTTTACGGCAGAAATTGCCCCATGCCAACATCACCGCTGCGCCCACTTGCACCGACGGACCTTCGCGTCCGACCGAAGCGCCGATCAGCATGGCAAAAAAGGTAAGCGGAATTTTCCATAAGGTTTGTCCGAAGGCGACTAAACGGGTTTTATTGCTGCCGTGAGGCAGGGAAATGCTGGCGATCACTTGCGGAATACCGCTGCCGGAGACATAGGGTGTGTATTTGCCGGTGAACCAAGCCAGCGCAACCAAACCGAGCGGCAGCACCAGCCAGACCAATAACGGATATTCTGCCGTCCATCGGGCGTTCCATTCCAGTCCGGATTCTGCCAATAATGCAAAGCCGAGTGAGAACAACGCCACCCAGCCCGCACCGATCAGCAGGCAGACAAACTCCACGCTTTTACGCGACAAGCGCCAAGTTTGATGGCTTTTATGTCGTAGATAAAACCGCACTTTACGCAGCAGGGAGGAAAAATTGGGTAACATGGTATTTTTCAGCCGATTGAACAAAGCTAGATTATAACTGAAAAAGTGCTAAGGAACAGCGCTAAAAGCAGAAGTACGGTCTGGAAAGCGTAGACCGCACCGGGTTAGATAAAAAAGTGCTGTTTATTGACAATTTTTGCCACGTCCGCAGCCACAGCACTTTTCACAGGCGGAGGATGGTTTTTTGCCGAACCATTTTTTTCCCAAATAAGCCGCAGCGGCAATGACGATGAGTGCAACAATAACAACTTGCATTATGTTAAGATCCTTGTGGTAAGGTGATACACGACCCATGCGCCAAAATAAGCTAGCGCCGTCAAATAGCCGATGATTAACAGGGTTTTACCCGTAGAGTTCGTTTCTCGCTTGATGACCACCAGGGTAGCTGCACACATCGGTGCATAGATATACCAAGTCAATAGTGCGAAGGCTGTCGGCAAATCCCAACTGTCGTGCAAAATAGGTACTAAACTTTGCTGTAATAGTTCGTCTGAGGTGGCTGCCACAGCATAGATAGTGCCTAACGAGGCGACCACCACCTCTCTTGCGGCTAGCCCGGTGATCATCGCAATACAAATTTGCCAGTTGAATCTTAGAGGGGCAAACAACGGTTCAATCCACTGTCCTAAGATTCCGGCAAAACTGTATTCAATCGACGGTAAGGTGGCATCCGCCGGGGCCGCAGGAAAAGAGACCAGCGCCCATAAAATCACGCTTAAGGCAAAAATAATACTACCGGCTTTCTTCAAAAAGGCACTGATGCGTTCCCATAAGCTGAGTGCAATATGCTTGAAATTCGGCATACGGTAGGTTGGCAACTCCATCAGCAGCGGAAATTGGCGCATACCACCGCGACGCTTCGCCAGTCGTTTCATAAACCATGCGACCAAGACTGCCGATAAAATGCCAATCAGATAGAGGATGAAGAGCGTTAATCCTTGTAGATTAAACACCCCGCCAACGGTGCGTTGCGGAATAAATGCCCCAATCAATAGCGCATAGACCGGCAGACGGGCAGAACAAGTCATTAGTGGTGCTATTGCAATCGTGACCAAGCGTTCACGAGGATTGGAAATCGTGCGTGCTGACATAATCGATGGCACTGCACAAGCGAAGCTGGACAGCAGTGGTATAAAAGTTCTGCCCGACAGCCCGATTTTATCAAACAGATTATCCAGCAAAAAGGCAGCCCGTGGCAGATAACCGGAATCTTCCAGTAACAAGATAAATAAGAATAAAATTGTAATTTGCGGTAAAAAAACAACGACACTGCCCACCCCGGCAATAATGCCGTCTACCAGTAAACTGTGCAAAATGCCTTCAGGCAGTCGTGTTCCCACCCAGTTGGCAAACTGTCCGATCAGGCTCTCTATTCCGTCCATTAATGGCGCTGACCAACTGTAGACTGCCTGAAAGGTCAGCAGCAAAACGGTTGATAGTAACAATAGGCCCAGTATCGGATGCAACACCACCTGATCCAGCCGTTGGTGCCATACGGGCAGTCGGGTTTGTTTGATCACCACTGCTTGAATAATCTGATCCGCTTGGCGGTAGAGGGCTTCGCTGTCCAGATTTTCAATATCAGGAGCGGTTGACGGTGTGGAATGAGTGGATTTTGGAAAATCCAATAACGCCTGTTTAAGCGCTTGCGTGCCTTTATGGCTGATGGCGGTAGTTTCGACCACCGGCATGCCCAACAGGCGTGAAAGTTGAGGAATATCAATTTGCAGACCGCGTCGCCGTGCTACGTCACTCAAATTGAGCGATGTCAGCATGGGTAGCCCCAGTTGTTTCAACTCCAACAGCATACGCAAACTCATGCGTAAATTGGTGGCGTCGGCAACCGCTAAAATGACGTTGGGGCGTGCTGTCGAATCTCGTTGTCCCAGCAAGACTTGGCGTGTCACCTCTTCGTCTGGGCTGGTGGTGTGCAAGCTGTAAGTACCGGGTAGATCCAATATTTCAATGTCTTTATCGGCGGTGAATACACCACTGCGGCGATCAACGGTGACGCCCGGGTAGTTGGCCACTTTGGCTCTGGCGCCGGTTAAGGCATTGAATAATACGGTTTTACCGCAATTGGGCGCCCCCACCAGCGCAACACGTAAAACAGCCATACTTCATACTCCGTTTTATGGGTTAACCGCGACAACATTGAATTTTGGCGGCTTCTTGCGCACGCAGCGAAAATTGGGCACCGTTTGCCAGTCGCACTGCCAACGGGGAACCCAAAAAGCCGTGTGCGATCACCGTAATGGCGGTTTTTTCGCAAAAGCCCAGATCACGTAGGCGACGAGTGACGGTTGAGTCCAGACTACCAAATTCAGGATTGTGTAAAATGGAGTTGATGACAGCGGACTGCCCTTTTTTGAGTTCAAGTAATGATATAGGTTGCATAGTCGATAGGATCCGAGCGAATAAAAATAGATGCACATTGCGAATTATTATTATATTTATTACGAAGCGCAAATGGCTTTACAAAAAATACGATTTTTTTGATGCAGACCCTAGTTATTTGACAGATAAAGTTATCGATTCCAGCAGGAAATATCCCTTTTTGCTGTGAAATAACCTACACTATCCCTAAGATCAACAGCCCCTATTCTGCTAACAGGAATTGTTCCATGAAAAAACCACACCGTTATCCACAGTCGGTGCAAAACAAAGCAAGCGCTCACTCTCCGAGCAAAAACAAGGGCGAAGTGCGGATCATCGCAGGTCGCTGGCGTGGGCGTAAACTGCCGGTATTGTCTCATCAAGGTTTGCGTCCGACTACCGATCGGATCAAAGAAACCCTGTTTAACTGGCTGATGCCGTATATTGTCGGCGCTCGTTGTCTGGACTGTTTTGCCGGCAGTGGCAGCTTGGGGTTTGAAGCACTTTCGCGTCAGGCAAGTGCAGTGCAGTTTTTTGAGCAGGATAAAAGTGCGGTCAAACAGTTGCAGCAGAATTTACAGCGTTTGGAGTCTCAGCGTGGCTTGATTACTCAGGGCGATACTTTGCAGCTGTTGGCGCAAGGCAATTCTCAGCTGCCGTTTGATATTGTGTTTTTGGATCCGCCATTTCAACAGCAATTGATTGAACCGACGATTGAACGGCTGCAAAATAACGGTTGGCTGGCTGCGGGGGCTTTGGTTTATGTCGAAACTGAAAAGCAGTTGGCAACGCTGAAAGTTCCGGTGACGTGGCGCTTGTTAAAACAAAAAATCGGCGGTGAAGTCTGTTTTCGTTTGTATCAAACTGCTGATTGAAAGACCCTACAACAACGTTACTAAAATAGCGCAAAAAGTGGTGGTTTAACGAATAAATTGTGATCAAAGCCTAATTTTAATGTTTGTTTTCGAACATTGAATAGCAAAAAGTGACACTCTGGGTTAAAATTCTCAATAACAAATTTCGTATTCGAATTTTTATAGTGGGGATTTTTATGAACGCAACGTCTACTTGTCGTTCACATAGCGATGTGATCATCATCGGTGGCGGCGCGACCGGTGCGGGAATTGCCCGTGATTGCAGCTTGCGCGGATTGAGTGCGGTGCTGTTGGAACGGCGTGATATTGCCACCGGAGCGACCGGGCGTAACCACGGTTTGCTGCACAGTGGTGGTCGTTATGCGGTGAATGATCCGGAATCGGCAAAAGAGTGTATTGACGAAAATAATATTCTAAAACGAATCGCCAGACACTGTATTGACGATTGCAAAGGGCTGTTTATCACCCTGCCGGAAGATGATTTAAGCTTTCAACAGCCGTTTTTGCAAGCCTGTGAACAAGCCGGGATTGATGCTTTGCAAATTGAGCCTGCATTGGCGCGTCGCTTGGAGCCGTCGGTCAACCCGAATTTAATCGGTGCGATTGTGGTGCCGGACGGCAGCATCGACCCCTTCCGTTTAACTTCTGCCAATATGCTTGATGCCAAAGAGCGTGGCGCCCAAGTGTTCAGTTATTGCGAAGTGCGACAGTTGATCCGTGAAGGCAGTCGGGTAATCGGTGTGAAAGCCTTTGATCATAAAAATAAAATCGAGCGAGAATTTTTTGCACCGGTGGTGATCAATGCCGCAGGGATTTGGGGACAAGGGATTGCCGAATATGCCGATCTGAAAATCAAAATGTTCCCGGCAAAAGGCGCCTTGTTAGTGATGGGACACCGTTTAAACAGCATGGTGATCAACCGTTGTCGCAAGCCTGCAGATGCCGATATTCTGGTGCCGGGCGATACCATCAGCGTGATCGGCACTACTTCTAGCCGTATTCCTTACGATCAAATTGATAATATGCAGGTGACACCGGAAGAGGTGGATATTTTGATCCGTGAGGGCGAGAAATTGGCGCCTAGCCTACGGCATACCCGGGTGTTGCGCGCTTATGCCGGGGTGCGTCCGCTGGTGGCAACCGACGATGATCCGTCGGGGCGTAATGTCAGCCGTGGCATTGTGTTGCTCGATCATGCTGAACGCGACGGTTTAGACGGCTTTATCACCATTACCGGCGGAAAATTGATCACCTACCGTTTGATGGCAGAATGGGCGACCGATCTCGCCTGTAAAAAACTCAACAAAACCGCACTTTGCAGCACCGCACAGCTTGCATTGCCCGGTTCGAATGAAAGTGCGGTCGAAACCCACCAAAAAATCTTTTCACTGCCGACGCCGTTGCGCGTTTCAGCGGTGTATCGTCACGGTTCTCGTGCCAGTGCATTGTTGGAAAAAGAGCGGCTGGATCGCAGCCTGATTTGTGAATGTGAGGCGGTGACTGCCGGCGAAGTACGCTATGCGGTTGATGAATTGAAAGTCAATAATTTGGTTGACTTGCGCCGCCGCACCCGAGTCGGCATGGGAACTTGCCAAGGTGAACTCTGTGCCTGCCGTGCTGCCGGGCTGATGGCACGCTTTAAAGTCGCCAATCCGCAGCAATCCACCCAGCAACTGGCCTCTTTTATGGAAGAGCGCTGGCGCGGGATTGAACCAATTGCTTGGGGCGACGCGCTGCGTGAAGCGGAATTTACCTCATGGGTTTATTACGGCTTACTGGGGCTGAATGATGTGCCGCTGCCGACACCACAACAATTACAAGGAACCGACAACAATGAAGTTTGATAGCTTAATTATCGGTGGCGGCTTGGCTGGGCTGATTTGTGGCATCCGCCTGCAACAAAGTGGCCAGCGCTGTGCCATCGTCAGCAATGGACAGAGCGCACTGGATTTTTCTTCCGGTTCACTGGATTTGTTAAACCAACTGCCCAATGGTGAAAACGTACAATATGCAGCGCAAGGATTAGTGCAACTGGCACAGCAACAGCCGCAGCATCCTTACAGTTTGTTAGGGGCGGAGACCGTGCTGGCGAAAGCGGCACAATTTGAACAGCTTGCCGCAGCGCTGAATTTAAACCTGATTCATGGTGGACAGCACAATCATTTGCGCCTGACACCGTTGGGTGCGCTGCGTCCGACCTGGCTTTCGCCTGCCAGTGTGCCGACCTTTGACTGGGCTGATAAAATTTTGTCGCCACAAAAAGTCGCGGTATTGGGCATCGAAGGCTTTAACGATTTTCAGCCGCAACTGCTGTGCGACAATATGCAGCAGCTACCGCACTTTCAACAGTGGCAGATTCATTTTGATTATCTGCATATCCCGGAGCTGGATCACCTGCGCAACGATGCCCGTGAATTTCGCAGCATCAATATTTCACAGGCGTTAGAGCACAAACTGAATTTTCAGCAGTTGGTGGCTGAACTGAAAAAAGCAGCGCAAGGGGCAACCATGGCGTTTTTGCCGGCGTGTTTCGGTTTGGATAATGATGACTTTTTACAACAGTTACAACAAGCTTGCGGCATCAAACTGTTTGAACTGCCAACCTTGCCACCTTCACTGCTGGGCATTCGCCAACACCGTTTATTGCAACAAGCCTTTGAACAGGCCGGTGGGATTATGATGAAAGGCGACAGTGTGCTGCGTGCTGAGATGCACGAAAACCGCGTGACCGCACTTTATACCCGCTTGAACGAAGAGGTGGCGCTGAGTGCCGATCATTATGTGCTGGCAAGCGGCAGTTTTTTCAGTAACGGTTTGGTTGCTGAATTCGATCAGATTGTCGAACCGATTTTCGGGCTCGATCTGTTTAGCCGGCAACAGCGCAGCCAGTGGACTCATCGTCGTTTTGCCGCGGCTCAGCCTTATCAACAGTTTGGCGCTAAAATTAATGCCCATTGCCAAGCGATGAAACAACAGACGGTGATCGATAATTTGTATGCGATCGGCGCGGTGGTTGGTGGTTATGATGCGATTCACCAAGGTTGTGGTTCCGGCGTGGCGGTGGTGACGGCGTTGGCAGTGGCAGACCGAATTTTGCAGGAGAAAAGCGTATGAATTTACAGGAATTGATTCAACAGGCAGAGCGTACGCAAACCCAAATTCATCAAGACAACAGTTTTGAAAGCTGCATCAAATGCACTGCTTGTACTGCCGTTTGTCCGGTTTCACGCAATAATCCGTTCTATCCGGGGCCGAAACAGTCTGGTCCTGACGGCGAGCGCTTGCGTTTGAAAAGTGCCGAATTTTATGATGAAGCGTTGAAGTATTGCACCAACTGCAAACGTTGCGAAGTCGCCTGCCCGTCCGATGTCAAAATCGGCGATATTATTGTGCGTGCCAGAAATCGTTACAGCAAAAAACAGGATAAACCGGCAATTCAAAAACTGCGTGATGCGGTGTTAAGCAACACTGATATCATGGGATCGCTTTCCACGCCGTTTGCACCGGTGGTCAACGCACTGACCGGTTTGAAAGCCACTCGTTTCTTGTTGGATAAAACCCTGAAAGTGGCCAAACAGCGCAGCCTGCCAAAATATTCATTCGGTACTTTCCGCCAGTGGTATGCCAAGGTAGCTGAAAGGCAGCAGCAGTATGCAGAAAAAGTGGGTTACTATCATGGCTGCTATGTCAATTACAACAATCCTACCTTGGGCAAAGAGCTGATTGAGGTGTTTAATGCAATGAATATCGGCGTACTGTTGTTGGAAAAAGAGAAATGCTGTGGCGTGCCATTGATGGTCAATGGTTTTCCAGAACGGGCGAAAAAACAAGGTGAGTTTAATCTTCTGCAATTGGAGAAAGCCATTAGCGAACGCAAATTGGATATTGTCGGCACCTCTTCCACCTGCACCTTGACCCTGCGTGATGAGTATCAACATATTTTAGGCTTGGACAATCACAAAGTGCGGTCGCATATCCAATTGGTGACACGCCATTTATACACCCTGTTGCAGCAAGGCAAAACGTTGCCGCTGAAACCACTGCCGCTGCGAGTGGCATATCATACCGCCTGCCATATGGAAAAGAGCGGTTGGGTGCCGTATACCATTGAAGTATTGCGAAAAATTCCGCAATTGGAGATTGTGATGCTCAATTCACAATGCTGTGGCATTGCCGGTACTTACGGTTTCAAAGCGGAAAATTATGACACGGCACAAGCGATTGGCAATGGCCTGTTTCAACAGATTGATCAAGGCGGGTTTGACTATATTGTTTCCGATTGTGAAACCTGCAAATGGCAAATTGATATGTCCACCAGCCGCCAATGCTTGCACCCGATTACCCTGTTGGCGATGGCGCTGGATAACTAGCTGGATAATAAAAATGTGGGCGCTCGTTAAGAACAAAGTGCGGTATCCCACTGCACTTTGCGCAAAAATATGCTTTAATAGACAAATTACCGAACCTCACAACCGCTCTTTGTGCTATGAATAATATCGCCTTATCTTACCTTCTTAATTTGCTGGCGCGCCGTGATTACAGTGTGTATGAAATTCAACAGAAAATGCGTGCAAAGGCATTCAGTGAAGCCGAAATTGAAACAGTGATCGAACACTGCCAGCACAAAGGCTGGCAAAGCGATCAGCGCTTTTGCCAACACTTTGTGCTGGTACGCAGCCGCAAAGGTTACGGTCCGTTGCGGATTCGGCAGGAGTTGCAGCAAAAAGGGATTGAAACAGCGCTGATTGCGCAACAACTGGCAACGGATGAGATTGACTGGTTTGCGCTTGCCGAGCAGGTGTTTACTAAAAAATATGGCGATCATACGCCAACAGAGTGGACGTCGGTACTGAAACAGAAGGCTTGGCGCTTTATGTTAAGCCGTGGTTTCCAAACCGATCACTTCTCGCATTTGTTGAAAATTGAGTGCAACTAGGGTCTGTTGATCTTTGTTTATATTTTGAGTTGTCGTTTAAAATGAGCACAATCTAGGCGTAAGCCGAAATCAATAGTGGGACTATTGATGAGGATTACAACGATGAGTGTGCTCATTTTAAAC
>NZ_VDHB01000039.1:0-4538 GCF_006227735.1 Testudinibacter sp. 'clade 2' | reverse complement strand
ACTCTTTTTGCAAATAAATAAGGCAAAAGTCGTGAAGTTTAGTGATTCTAAACGAACGGCTTTTAACGCCGTAGTGGCGAAAAATAGTCATAGTCCTTCGGATTGTGTTTAAAATGAGCACACTCTTCGTTGTAATCCTCATCAATAGTTCCGCTATTGATTTCGGCTTACGCCTAGATTGTGCTCATTTTAAACGACAACTCAAAATATAAACAAAGATCAACAGACCCTATCTATTTGATAAATAAGTAAGCTAAAATCTGTGATTGATCTCACAGATTTTAGTGTAAAGTATTTTCTACCACGAAGGTGGGTAGTTATCGACTTTAATGATTACGCTATTTCAAAGTCGCTTTGGCTTTCAAACCAGCTTTCTAAGATAATGCAGGCAGAGATTGAATCGATTTTGCCTTTTTCTAAGGCTTTGTAACCTCGACGGGAGAAGAGTTCACTGCGCGCTTCGACGGTGCTGAGGCGTTCGTCGTGCAGCACAACCGGAATGGCAAATCGACCGTGAATTCGTTGTGAAAATTTTCTGGCACGCTGGGTAATGTCCTGTTCCGTGCCGTCCATATTCAGCGGCAGGCCGACAATGACGACTTTTGGCTTCCATTCGTTCAGGCATTTTCCAATCAAATCCCAGTTAGGAATGCCGTCGTTAGCTTTAAACGCATTGAGGGCTTGTGCCGTGCCGGTGATGCTTTGCCCGACGGCACAGCCGATACTTTTCACCCCAAAATCAAAGGCAAGTGCAGTAAAGCCCATTACGCATGCCCTGCCAGTGCGGTCAAATGAGTCGGTTCGAAACCCAAAGTGCGGTTGGCTTCCAGCCAGCGGCGATCATAAGGCACATCAAACAGCAAGCGTGAATTGGACTCCAGCACCAACCAGACATTATCGGCAATCTCCTGCTCCAATTGTTCCGCACGCCAGCGGCAGCAGCCTAGCGCCACCAGATATTTCTCCGGCGCATCGGCGCGACCAATGGTTTGCAACACATCAGCGGAGGTGGTCATCCAGACCTGATCAGACACCGCATAGCTGTGTTCAAAAGCCGGAATGCATTTGCTGTGCAAAATAAAACCCCGCTCGAGATTAACCGGCCCGCCCATCAGCACAATATCATCTTGTCGATATTCGCGCTGATCGGCAATTAGAAAATTCATTTTGGCGATAATTTCCGCCACGCTCAAGTCGGTCACTTGGGTCAACATAATCCCCATTGCCCCTTCACTGTTGTGCTCACAGATATAAATTAGCGCATGTTTGAAAAAAGGGTCGTCCATGCCCGGCATGGCCAGCAAAAAGTGGTCTTGTAATTTCATTGTCATATTGTCCTGTATTTTTACGGCTGATCTTGTAAACGTCGCTCAATCGCATCCATCAACATGCCACTGATCGAAACTTGCGGAAATGCCGCTTCAATTTCACGGATACAGGTTGGGCTGGTGACGTTAATTTCAGTCAGTTTATCGCCGATTACGTCCAAACCGACAAAGATCAAGCCTTTTTGTTTTAAATAAGGGGCAACGGTTTTTGCGATCAGCCAGTCGCTGTCAGTCAACGGACGTGCTTCGCCACTGCCGCCGGCTGCCAGATTACCGCGGGTTTCGCCTTTTTGTGGAATCCGTGCCAAGCAGTAGGGCACCGGCTCGCCGTCCACCACTAAAATCCGTTTATCGCCGCTGACAATTTCTGGGATATAAGTTTGCGCCATACAATACTGTTGCCCCAGTCCGGTCAAGGTTTCGATAATCACGGATAGGTTCGGGTCGTCTTGTTTAACCCGAAAAATGGAGCTGCCACCCATGCCATCCAACGGCTTTAAAATAATATCGCCGTGTTGCTGATGAAACGCCTTGATTCGTGCCGCATCACGGGTGACCAATGTCTCCGGGGTTAACTCGGCAAACCACGCGGTGTACAGTTTTTCATTACAATCGCGCAGGCTTTGTGGTTTGTTTACGATCAAACAGCCCTGTTCTTCCGCTCGTTCCAAAATATAGGTGGCATAGATAAATTCAGTATCAAACGGCGGATCTTTACGCATTAAGATCACGTCCAATTCTGCCAGTTCCAGCGTTGCTTCGCTGACAAATTCAAACCAATCCTGATAGTCATACCGCACTTTCAGTTCTCGTACTCGCGCTTTCGCTACGCCTTTGTGCAAAAACAGATCGCTCATTTCCATGTAATACAGTTGGTAACCGCGTGCTTGCGCCTGTTCCAACATCGCAAAACTGGAGTCTTTTTTAATATTGATGGACTGAATCGGATCCATCACAATGCCGAGTTTAATCATGATTTTTTTCCTTATGATAAATCGCCGAAACAGACTTGCAGGGCGGTAATTGCCGCCAATGCAGCGGTTTCGGTGCGCAACACGCGCTTGCCGAGCAGTACCGATTGAAACTGTTGCTGTTCGGTCATGGCGATTTCGCTTGCCGATAAACCGCCTTCCGAACCGATTAGCAGACGCACCCCGGCTTCAGGAATCTTGCTGAGCTGACGAATGCCGCATTCGGCACGTGGGTGCAGATTCAGTTTCAGCATTTCGCTTGTTTCGGCGCACCAATCGGTGAGCTTCATCAGTGGACGGATGTCGGGAACCCGATTACGCCTGCACTGTTCACAGGCAGCAATCGCAATTTTTTGCCATTGCTGAATTTTTTTCTCCATTCGATCGGCATCAAGTTTCACGCCACAGCGTTCCGACCAGAGTGGTGTGATCACATTCACGCCCAGTTCTACCGATTTTTGAATGGTAAATTCCATGCGGTCACCACGCGAGATCACTTGCCCTAAATGAATATTGAGATTGGATTCTCGGTCGTCTTCAATTGCGCCGTCTAACCGCACTTTGACTGTTTTTTTACTGATTTCATCAATCGTTGCCGGATAAATATGGTTGCTGCCGTCAAATAATTCAAGTTGCTGCCCGACATTCATGCGCAATACGCGTGCAACATGATTGACCGCATCGTCGTTCAGCTCACAGTGGTGAAGTGCGGTTAAGGATTCAGGGTGATAAATTCGTGGAATTCGCATAATTAATCGGGTTATAGAGATGACATAACAGAATGATAACACCGATAAAAACAAAACACTAACCGCACTTTGGATTATCCCGTGTATAACGTGGCATAAGTTCGCTTATTTATATCTAGAAATCAAAAAGTGTGCGGCTGTTGCGCCAAGTAGTTTCTTGAATTTGTGCCGTAGGTTCACTACGTAATTCGCTTAGGGCTTGCAGCACTAACGGCAAACGTTCAGGGCGGTTCGGCTGTCCTTGAAAACCAAGCAGCGGCATGTCCGGGCTGTCGGTTTCCAACACCAGGCTGTCCAACGGCAATTGTCGAATCGCTTCACGGGTTTTGTTGGCTCGGGGGTAACTGATGGTGCCGCCGACACCGATAAAATAGCCCAGATCAACAAAGCGTTTAGCCTGGTGATAACTACCGGCAAAGCCGTGCACCACGCCTTTTTTCGGCAAGAAAATTCGTTTTAAAAAAGGATAAAGTTGATCATGGCTGCGGCGCGAATGCAGGCTGACCGGCAGATTGAAATCGCGCGCCAGATAGAGTTGTGTTTCAAGAAAATGGCACTGTTTTTGCCAAATTTCAGGCGTGATCAACTCTTCAACCGCTCTTTCCAAACCGATTTCTGCCACGGCTTTGCATAAGTGCGGTTTTGCATTCAACCGCACTTTTAACTGCGTTAAATCTTGCTCTTCGTGCTGCCGGATATACAGCGGATGCAACCCCAAACCATAACAAAGCTGTGCAGGTGCTTGTTCACAAAGTGCGGTCAAGCTGTCAAATTGTTCCGCAACGACCGCTGCAATCAAGATTTTCTCCACCCCTACCGCACTGGCTTCTGCCACAGCTTCGCTCACGGGCTGCTGCAACTGCTGAATCAGATAATCAAAATGGGTGTGGGTGTCGAAAAATGGCATAGCGGTTCTCTTGTTTAAATAGTGGTACAGTATAAATTTTAAGAATTCCTTCGCCCCTTGTGGGAGAAGGACAGGTTTTAGCGTCGTTCAGACGCTAAAATCAGGATGAGGGGGAGTGCAAATTCGCTTGATTTCACCCTCATCCGCCCTGCGGGCACCTTCTCCCATCAAGGGATAAGGGAATAATGTGCTGGTTCACTTATTCCTCAAATCTGTTAATTTAGAATTCTTTCTCCCCTTGTGGGAGAAGGGAGTCGTGTCAATATTACGACAAAAGGGCGCATTAACATACGCCCTCAGATTATTGACAAAGATATTTGATGAGGCAAGGTAGGGGCGGATTATATATCCGCCCGTTTGCGAAGTGCAGCATAAGCACTTAATTAATAAAGGAAAAATGCAAAGTGCGGTTCGGGGCGATATATAATCGCCCCCTACAGTTACAACATTAATCGTGTATTTTAACCTTTGTCAGCAGTCTAAGGGCGCATTAACATACGCCCTTATTTTAAATTGTCGGATTTAAACTCAACTTACATCGCATAATACATTTCGAATTCTGCCGGGTGTGGCAACATTCTTA
>NZ_VDHB01000038.1:0-12696 GCF_006227735.1 Testudinibacter sp. 'clade 2' | reverse complement strand
TGGTTTGTGTTTTTGTTTTTTTCTTGTCGGTTAATCCAACGACAAGAGAACGTTTAGCAACATCAATGCCACAATAAATCGGAGTGTTGTTCATCATTAACCAGCCTTGTATTCGGGTTTCGTTATTTCAACTGTTCGGTTTTGTTGATGAACGTTATCCACGCCTACGCTACAAGACGAGTTGATGCTCTAGGGGCGGTCAAGCTGTGGATAACGATTCGGTGCTGTGTTGCTAGTATACTTTATTTTGAATATACAAGGGGCGCATTGAATGCGCCCAAGATATAACGACTTAATTATAAATAGAAAAATCAAAGTGCGGTGCGGTTGGTTTTCAATTCCCCATCTGTAGTGCCTGAGCGTTTGCGTGAAGATTTCAAGGTCAATTTGTCGTGTCCGAAGCCTGCGTAGCAGGCAAGTTTACAAATTGACCGTAGAAATTAGCAAAGGCGAAGATCAGCACTACAACTGGGGTGTATTTTTTTGCTTACTTTTTTTGTACAAGCAAAAAAAGTAAGTCGCCATCGGCGAAACTCGATAGTTAAATTTTAAATGAATGAAAAAAAGAAAGTGCGGTATAAACCAAGTTCAAACCGCACTTTGTGGCTTTTATGCGTTTTCCAAGCGCCAGCTACCGTCTTGTTCAATATATAACAGACTGGTATGGAAACGTTTCAACGTAGAGCGGTGACCGACGCTGATCACGGTGCTGTTTGGCAGTTCTTGCAGCAGCAGACGGTACATAGCGTCTTCCAAGCCTTCATCCATACTGGCGCTGGCTTCATCTAAAAAGATGATTTGCGGTTTGTTCAATAATACCCGGGCAAACGCAATGCGTTGTTGTTCGCCCAACGACAGAATTTGGCTCCACTCCTCATTGCGGGTCAGTTTTTCGCTCAAATGTGCTAATGCGACTTTCTGTAACACCGCTTCCTCATGTTGATAATCGGCTTTTTCCGGCGTTTCATTGGGGTAATATAATGCAGTTAATAAGCTGCCTTGCGGCAAATAGGGTTTTTGTGACAAGAACAGTGCATTGCTTGGTGTCGCGATTTCGCCGTCGGCGTATGCCCATAACCCGGCAAAGGTTCGTAACAACGTGGTTTTACCGACACCAGAAGGACCTTGAATCAGCAAACGGCTATTTGATGGGAGATCGAGGGTTAATTGCTTGATTAACGTGGTGTGCGTCGGCGTCTTCACTGTTAAATTGCTGACTTGCAAGCGATCCGAATGTTCGTGAATGGTCGGCATTGGCAATTGCTCGGCGCTGTGCATGGCACTGTTAAAGCCGGTCAGACGATCCAATGTGGCTTTATACGAGGCAAAATTGTCATATGAATTGCGGAAAAAGGAGAGGGCGCTGTCCAATTGACCGAATACATTGGCGGTTTGCATTAAATCGCCTAACGAGATTTGTTGGCTAAAAAAGCGACCGGCTTGAATCAGAAACGGAAAAATCACCGAGGTTTGGCTGACCACAAAGTTGAAACCAGAGAATTTCAGGGTTCGATACACAATCTGCCAAACATTGGCAATCACTTGATCAAACTGGTTCAGCAAAATATTGCGCTCAGTTTTTTCGCCCTTATAAAATGCAATGCTTTCGGCATATTCTTTGATTCGAATCAGCGAATAACGGTAGTTTGCATTCAGTTTTTCACTCAAAAAATTTAAGCTAATCAATGGACGTCCGATTTTAAAAGCAAACAGTGAGGCGATTAATACGTAGCTAAATGAGATAAACACCATGCCGTGTGGAATCTCGACGTTAAAGACCGAGAGTGGCCCTGATAGGTTCCATAGGATCAAGGTGAATGCCACTATGGAGGTAATTGCACTGATTAATCCGGTGGAAAAACTGAGTGTGCTGCTGACGAAAGATTGAATATCTTGTTGAATCCGTTGATCGGGGTTATCGAGCTGATTGTAGCTGTATTGAGTTTTATAATAAGTGCGGTTTTCTGTCCATCGATCAATAAATCGCTGATTTAATTTAACTCGCCATTGAATAATAAAGCGTTGTGATAAATAAAAATTGGTTAAACTGAGTACAATATGAATGCTTGCTAACACAGTAAACAATACAATTGAACTCCAGAACGTATTCACATTCATTTCTTGCAATGCGGTGTACATCGTATTGTACCAATTTGAAAACAATACGCTCAAGCGCACCGCCATTAATGACAGCAGCACAATGACCATAAAGAGAATAATGGCTTTCAGATTGTTTTTAAGATCAATATAATCCGCCGTCAATTGCCAAAATTGCTTGCCCCAACGGCTGAATTTGATCAGCAACATGGTGAGGATGATTAAAAACAAAAAGCTGCCAAAAAAAGCCTGAGCCAACCAGAGCGCCGAGTCAAAAAGTTCTTGTCGTAAATTCATAAAAATCCAGATTTAACATATAGTAAGCATTTGATTCTCAAATAGCGAAAAAGTTTAACAAAAACCTAAAAATTTTCTGTAAAAAATATTGAGTTTGTTTTAAAAGTTTGCACTATAACAAACTTTTAGCCAGACAACACGAGTATAATAGCGCCAGTTCATTTTTATAAATAATCTATAGGAGATGTTATGAGTGATATTGCTATCACGATTAGCCTACTGGCTTCGGTTGCCGTGATCGGATTGTGGTTGGGGCATTTAAAGATCAGGGGTATTGGAATCGGTATCGGTGGGGTGCTGTTCGGCGGAATTTTGGTTGGACATTTTACCTATAAATATGGGTTGACGTTGGAATCCCATACCCTGCATTTTATTCAGGAATTCGGCTTGATCCTGTTTGTGTATACAATCGGGATTCAAGTCGGGCCGGGCTTTTTTGCCTCGTTACGGCAATCCGGGCTGAAGCTGAATCTGTTTGCGTTGATGATTGTGTTGCTTGGCGCGCTGCTGGTGATTGTGTTGCACCTATTGTTTGGTGTTGAATTGCCGATTATTCTCGGGATTTTCTCTGGCGCGGTGACCAACACCCCATCTTTAGGGGCCGGGCAGCAAATTCTGGCAGAGCTGGGCATGACCAACATCACCGAAACCATGGGGATGGCGTATGCAATTGCTTATCCGTTTGGGATCTGCGGCATTTTGTTGGCGATTTGGCTGATTCGCCTGTTCTTCAAGATTAAAATTGATGAGGAACATCGTCAGTTTGAAAAAGAATCGGGGCATGATAAAGAGAGCTTGAGCAGCCTGAACGTGAAGCTGACCAATCCGAACATCAGCGGTTTAAAAATTCGTGATATTCCGGGATTCGAAGCCAAAAATGTGCTGTGTTCCCGTTTAAAACGGGGGGATGAGTTGATAGTGCCGCATGCGGATACGCAAGTGGAGTTGGGCGATATTATGCACTTAGTCGGTGATATGCCGGATTTGCATCGAGTGCAGTTGGTGGTGGGCGAAATTGTGAAAGAGTCGCTTTCTACGCGTGGTACGGAATTGCGTTCCGTACGGGTGGTGGTTACTAACGAACAGGCGTTGGGTAAAAAAATTCGTGATCTGAAAATAAAACAGAAATACGAAGTGGTGATTTCACGTTTAAACCGTGCCGGGATTGAGTTGGTGCCAACCAGCAATACCAGCTTGCAATTCGGGGATGTGTTGAACTTGGTCGGACGCCTTGACGCCATCGAAGCAGTAACCGCAGTGATCGGTAATGCGCAGCAAAAATTACAACAGGTGCAAATGCTACCGGTGTTTATCGGGATTCTGTTGGGCGTGCTAGTCGGATCGATTCCAATCGCTCTGCCGGGCTTCCCGGTTGCCTTAAAATTGGGCTTGGCGGGCGGGCCGTTAGTGGTGGCGCTTATTCTTGCCCGAATCGGCAGCATCGGCAAACTCTACTGGTTTATGCCACCGAGTGCCAATCTGGCATTGCGTGAAATCGGGATAGTCCTCTTTTTATCGGTAGTCGGCTTAAAAGCCGGTGCGCATTTCCTCGACACCCTGTTAAGCGGCAGCGGCATGGAGTGGATGATGTATGGCGCCATTATTACCTTTATTCCGTTAATGGTCACCGGGGTCATTGCCCGCATCTACGGCAAAATGAACTACCTTACCTTAAGTGGCCTGCTTGCCGGCTCCATGACCGATCCACCGGCATTGGCATTTGCCAACGGCATCAAAGAGAACAGTGGCGCCGCCGCCCTCTCTTACGCAACCGTCTATCCACTGGTGATGTTTATGCGCATCATCTCACCACAGGTACTGGCTGTCTTACTGTTGTTGTTTGCGAAGTGATGAGGGGAAGGTGTTGTTCGTTTTTTGATCGTAAGAGGAATGTATTAGGATATTTGTATGATTGGGATAAATACGGATCTTTAATAGGTTAGCAGAGCCAGAATTTACTGTTAAAGGAGTAACGGCTTAAAGTATCTAAAAAGGGAGATAACAAATGAGTGAAACTATTAACACCACTGTTATTTACTACGCCCATTCCGCCGCAAACCAATCTTATGAATATTGGCAAACCCTGCACAACCATTCCTATAATGTGGGTGAGATTGCGGCGGGGTTTGCGCGTTTTTTTGCCGCCGGGGAAATTGCCCGTTGCACCGGACAATTACATGATGTAGGTAAATACAGCCCCGAATTCAACCAGCGTTTGCACGGTGCTGAAAAGCGGGTGGATCACGCCACCGCAGGCGCAAAGCTTGCGGCGGAAAAATGGGGCTTAATCGGCAAATTGATGGCGTTTTGCATTGCTGGACACCACGCCGGTTTGGCCAATGGGGCGGGCGAGGGCGACAACCGCCGTACTTTGCAAGCGCGCTTGGCTTTGCAGTTTGGGCATGATATTCCCAAGCTTGATGCGGTTTGGCAGCAGGAAATTCACTTGCCCGGCGAGTTAGCTCCGCCGCCGCTCAAACCCAGTGCAACGCAGCCTGCATTTTCATTGGCTTTTTTCACCCGCATGCTCTATTCCTGCCTGGTGGATGCCGATTTTCTGGATACCGAAGCGTTTTATCACCGTTTGGAAAACCAAGCCAACCAGCGTGGCGATGCCCCGGATTTGGCCGAGTTGCAACAGGCGTTCAACGCTTATCTTGCCGCTTTCAGGCAGCGTGTTACTGAAATCAAAGCCAAAACCGAAGCAGAAAAACGCAAAGCTGCAGTCAACCGTTTGCGTAGTGAAGTTTTGGATTATGCCGTAGAGCAAGCCGCTTTACCTAAAGGCCTGTTTACCCTCACTGTGCCCACCGGCGGTGGCAAAACCTTCACTTCCATGGCGTTTGCGTTAGAGCACGCCAAACGGTACGGGATGCGGCGGGTGATTTATGTGATTCCGTTTACCAGTATCATCGAGCAGAATGCCGCCGAATTTCGCAAGGCATTCGGTGATTTGAGCGAAGCGGCCGTGTTGGAACACCACAGCACCTTTGATGATGAAAAACTTCATCAGAAAACCAGCAAAGACAAACTGCGGCTGGCTTCCGAAAACTGGGATATGCCGATTGTGGTGACCACGGCGGTGCAATTTTTTGAATCGTTGTTTGCCGACCGCTCTTCACGTTGCCGCAAGCTGCACAATATTTCAGGCAGCGTGATTATTCTGGACGAAGCACAAATGCTGCCGCTCGATTTATTGCGACCGATTATGGCGGCAATTGATGAATTGGCACGCAATTACCATTGCTCGGTGGTGATGTGTACCGCCACCCAGCCAGCCATTCACGCTTCACATGGCTTTTATCAAGGCTTTGATGATGTGCGTGAAATCGCTCCTAACCCTGAGCAATTATTTGAACAACTACGCCGCACCACGGTGAAGCACATCGGCACACAAACCGACAGCGATTTGCTCGAAAAACTCACCGCCCAACCGCAAATGCTGATTATCGTCAACAACCGCCGTCATGCCCGCACTTTATACGACAGTGCCAAACATTTGGAAGGCGTGTTTCATCTCACTACCCTGATGTGTGCCAAACACCGCTCGCAAAAATTGGACGAAATCAGACAAAAATTGCAGGCGGGTGAGCCTTGCCGCGTGATTGCCACTTCTTTGATCGAGGCAGGCGTGGACGTAGATTTCCCGCTGGTGATGCGTGCCGAAGCCGGATTGGATTCCGTTGCCCAAGCCGCCGGACGGTGCAACCGTGAAGGCAAAAGGCTGCCTGAAGCAAGTATGGTCTGGATTTTCAAGCCGGAAGATCAATGGCAAGCCCCATCGGAATTGGGCTTGCTGGCAGCGAGTATGCGCTCAACCGTGCGCCATCATGCCGCCGACTTATTATCGCCCGCCGCCATTAGTACGTATTTTACTTCGGTGTATGACATCAAAGGAGACGAACTGGATAAGAAAAAAATTCTCGACAGCCACCACAAAGCAGGCAGCACACTGGATTTCCCCTTCCAAACGATCGCCCAACAATTCCGCATGATTGAAAACCACATGCAGCCCTTAATCGTGCCGTTTAATCAAGAAGCCGAAACGCTAATCGAAAGCCTGCACCATGCCGACCAAGTTGGCGGTCTGTTGCGTCAATTGCAACCCTACACCGTGCAAATTCCCGAAAGCGTATTGGCAAAATTGTATCAAGCAGGGCGGATTGAAGTGATTAATCAAGACAAATTCGGCAAACAGTTTTACAACCTGATTGGGTTGGATTTGTATGATGATGTGGCGGGCTTGAGTTGGGAAGATGTGGATTTTATTAAAATGGAAAATTCGGTAATTTAATATATACTAAATTGAAATATAAAAATTGACTTGTTGATATTAAGGCGATATCCTGTCAGTGCTGTGTGATGTTTCATAAGAGGAGTTATTCATGAAAAAGAACCAACATGTTGTCCCTCATCCTGAAGGCTGGGCGGTAAAAGGAGCTGGGAATGCAAAAGCGACGGCTGTGTACTCTACGCAAAAGCAGGCTATTGACAGAGCGGAGGATATAGCAAGAAATAAGAAAGCTGATACCAAGATACATGGAACAGATGGCAAAATCAGAGCGGGGAATAGCTACGGCAATGATCCTTTCCCGCCAAGAGACAAAAAATAACCAGCTTGAGTTGGCTTTTTGATCGCCAGATATTGGAAAATCAGCCACTTACGGGCGGCTGTGGGTTGAAATAATTTAGTATAGTTTTGCAGTAACAATCACCACCCCCTTGCTTCGGCAGGGGGCTGGCGTGGATTGAATAGGCCGTCTGAACGGCAAAAAAGGAGAAGCGGATGAATAACAAAGTGCGGTTGCATATTTGGGGCGATTATGCCTGTTTTACCCGCCCGGAAATGAAGGTAGAGCGGGTGTCTTACGATGTGCCGACACCGTCGGCGGTGCGGGGAATTTTGTCGGCGATACACTGGAAACCGGCGATTAACTGGGTGATTGACAAGATTTATGTGTTAAAGCCGATTCGGTTTGAGTCGGTGCGACGCAATGAGTTGGGGGGTAAAATTTCAGCGAGCAAAATCAGCGGGGCGATGAAACGCAAAAGCACGCAGGATTTGTTCATGTTGATTGAAGACGACCGCCAACAACGGGCGGCAACGGTGCTGAAAGACGTGGCTTATGTGATTGAGGCGCATGCGGTGCTGACCGATAAAGCGGGTGCGGAGGATAATTTGCAGAAGCATTTGGAAATGTTCAGACGGCGTGCTTCAAAGGGGCAATGCTTTCATCAGCCGAGCATGGGCGTGCGTGAGTTTCCGGCGAGCTTTGCTTTGATTGCAGACGATGAGCCGCTGCCTGAATCCGAATTGCAAGCAGATGAACAAAACCGTGATTTGGGCTGGATGTTGCACGATATTGATTTTGAACGCGGTCATTTGCCGCGTTTTTTTCGTGCCGAAATGAAAAATGGCGTGATTGATGTGCCGCCGTTTCGTGCTGAGGAGGTGAAGGCATGATTCTGACCGCATTGGCACGCTATTACAACCGCTTGGCAACAGAAACCGATAGCGCGGGCAATCCGAAAGTGCCGCCTTATGGGTTTAGCGAAGAAAAAATCGGCTATATTTTGGTGCTGTCAAAAGAAGGCGATTTGGTCGATGTGATACCGCACTTGAGCAGTGATAAAAAGCCGCAGCCGAAATTAATGAGCGTGCCACGCCCTGCAAAACGCACTTCAGGTGTAAAGCCGAATTTTTTGTGGGATAAAAGCGCTTATGTGCTGGGTGTAGAAGGGAATAAAGACAAACAGGCTGCGAAAGAAACGCCGTTTATGCCGTCTGAAAAAACCTTCGCTGCTTTTAAAGAGCATCATTTGGATTGCCTCAAAGATAGCGATGATGAGGGCTTGCAAGCCTTGCGTTTATTTTTGGAAAAATGGCAGCCTGAAAATTTTAGCCAGCCACCGTGCAGCAATGATTTGATAGATGCCAATCTGGTGTTCAAATTGGATGGCAAGCATGGTTATCTACATCAAAGCGAAGCCGCACAAGCATTGTGGACGGCACAACTGATTGATGAAAATGCCGAACAAGGCTTGTGCTTGGTGAGCGGTAAGCAAGCGCCGCTGGCCAGGCTGCACCCGGCGATTAAGGGTGTGTTCGGCGGGCAAAGCTCAGGTGGCTCGATTATTTCGTTCAACAAAGAGTCGTTTGCTTCTTTCGGCAAAGAGCAGGGGGCGAATGCGCCGGTATCCGAAGCCTCCGCCTTTGCTTACACCACGGCACTGAATTATCTGCTACGTCGTGATAACGGGCATTGCCTCACCATTGGCGATGCCAGCACCGTATTTTGGGCAGAGGCGGCAGACAAGCAAAGTGCGGTGGCGGCGGAAGGCTTTTTCGCTTCGGTTTTGACCCCGCCTGATGATGAACAAGAGAGCCAAAAAATCTTTGATGTGTTGGTACAAGTGGCAAAAGGGCGGCCGCTGCAAGAAATTGCGCCGGAATTGGCAGCCGACACCCGTTTTTATGTGTTGGGGCTCGCGCCGAATGCAGCGCGGATTTCGGTGCGGTTTTGGTATGAAAGCACGCTTGGCGAATTGGCTAAAAATATCTCAGTTTACTGGCAAGACTTGCATATTGAGCCTTGCGGGTGGAAAGGGAAAGCACCCTCTGTCTGGCGAATATTGATGGAAACAACCCCAAAGCGCAAAGGTGCGGATGGCCGTCTGAAAAAATCCGAATCTAAAGATATTCCGCCGCAATTGGCAGGCGAATATATGCGCTCGATATTAACCGGCAGAAAATATCCGCAAACCATGCTGGCACGCATGATTGGGCGGATACGTTCAGACGGTTATATTACAGGGCTTAGGGTTGCCGTTATTAAAGCCGTGTTAAATCGTAACAACCTTCACTATCGGGAGATTTCTATGGAGGAAAGTAAATTGAAAACAGAGATTGAATTGCCGGTTGGTTTGAATAAAAGCGAAACGGATATCCCCTATCGCTTGGGGCGGCTGTTTGCCGTGTTGGAGATTGCGCAGGCTTCGGCATTGGGCAATCTGAACGCCACTGTTCGGGATAAGTTCTATGGCAGTGCATCGACTTCGCCCCAGTATGTTTTTCCGCGTTTGCTGGACAACTATAACAATCATATTGCGGTTTTGCGCAAAGGGCGCGGTGCGGAATGGGTTAAAAAACCAAAATCAACCGCACTTTGGCTGGAGCGGGAGGTGGGCGAAATTATGCAGGAGTTTTTCTCAGGGCATCCGTTTCCGCGTCATTTGTCGTTGGAGGAGCAAGGGCGTTTTGTGGTGGGCTACTACCATCAGCGATACACCAAGCATGTTGAGGCACCCGAAGATGTGAATACTGCATTGGATCATGAAAACAATGTAGAAGAAAACGAAGAATCCCAAGGAGAGTAAAAAATGTCTATTCAAAACCGCTATGAATTTGTGTTCTTTTTTGACGTCAAAAACGGCAATCCCAACGGCGACCCCGATGCAGGCAATATGCCCCGCCTCGATCCCGAATCTAGCAAAGGTTTGGTCACCGATGTTTGCCTGAAACGCAAAATCCGCAATTTCATTGAAATGAGCTGTGAAAACGAGGCGGGTTTCGAGATTTACGTCAAAGAAAAAAGCGTATTGAACCTGCAAAACAAACGGGCTTATGAAGCGTTGGGCGTTGAGTCTGAAGCCAAAAAACTGCCCAAAGACGAAGCCAAAGCACGTGAAATCACCAATTGGATGTGCAAAAACTTCTTTGATATCCGCAGCTTCGGCGCTGTCATGACCACCGAAGTCAACAGCGGCCAAGTGCGCGGCCCGGTGCAACTGGCGTTTGCCCAATCCATTGACCCGATTGTGCCGCTGGAAGTCTCCATCACCCGCATGGCGGTGACCAACGAAAAAGACTTGGAAAAAGAGCGCACCATGGGGCGCAAATACATCGTGCCTTACGCACTTTACCGCGTACACGGTTTTATCTCCGCCAAACTGGCCGAAAAAACCGGCTTTAGCGACGACGATTTGAAAAAACTGTGGCAATCTCTGCAACTGATGTTCGAACACGACCGCTCCGCCGCCCGTGGTGAAATGGCAGCACGCAAACTGATCGTGTTCAAACACAATGATGCACTGGGCAACCAACCGGCATACAAACTGTTTGATGCCGTGAAAGTATCCCGCATCAACGGCGAAAGCGACACACCGGCGGCGGCATACAGCGATTACGCCATCGAAGTGCTTTCAGACGGCCTGCAAGGCGTGACGGTAGAAGAGCTGCTGTAACCATGCGCACCATCTCCCTCTCCGCCCTGCAACACTACGCGTTTTGTCCGCGTCAATGTGCGTTGATCCACAACGAGCAGGTATGGGCGGAGAATTTTTTGACCGCACAGGGCAGGGCGTTGCATGAGCGGGTGGATTCGGGCGAGCCGGAAACCCGTAAAGGCATTCGCTTTGAGCGCAGCGTGCATGTGTGTGCCGAGCAGTTGGGCATCAGTGGCATTCTGGATATGGTCGAACATGATTTAAAAACAGGCTGCCTGAAACCGGTGGAATACAAACGCGGCAAACCTAAGTCCGAGCATTGGGATAAAATCCAGCTTTGTGCGCAGGCTTTGTGTTTGGAAGAAATGACCGGCAAAACGGTGGGCGAGGGCGCGTTGTGGTATCAGCAAACCCGCCACCGCGAGCCGGTATTGTTTTCAGACGGCCTCAGACAAGAAACGCTGGCGGTGATTGCCAAAGTGCGGTCATTGTTGGAAAGCGGCGCAACCCCGCCGCCTGTGTATGGCAAACATTGCAAGGCGTGTTCGTTGCTGGAGCTGTGCCAGCCGCAGCTGTTGAAAAGGGATAGGTCGGCAGCTTATATCGCCGCTTTATATCCGGAGGAGAGTGATGCGTAAATTACAAAACACGCTCTACATCACCACCCAAGGCACTTATTTGCATAAAGAACGGGAAACCTTGCTGATTGAAAAAACCGTTGAAGGCGAGCGGCAGAAGCTGTTGCAGTTGCCGGTGCATTCGATTGCGCATATTTTCTGTTTCGGTAATGTGTTGGTGTCGCCGTTTTTAATGGGGTTTTGCGGGGAAAATAATATCAATCTGGCGTTTTTTACCGAAAACGGGCGTTATCTCGGGCGGTTGCAGGGGCGGCAGAGCGGTAATGTGTTGTTGCGGCGGGCGCAGTATAAGGTATCGGAACACCATCCGGTGGCGATTGCGCGCAATATCATTGCGGCGAAAATCCAGTCGTCGAAGCGGGTGTTGCAGCGCAGGCAGCGTAATCATGGCGAGCATGACGAGGTTCAGACGGCCATTCGTGCCTTGAATTTCAGTTTGAGCCAATTGCAGCGGGCGGATAATCTGGCGCTGATTCGCGGCATTGAGGGCGATGCGGCTTCGCGCTATTTCGGCGTGTTTCAGCATTTGTTGACGGAAAAGTGCGGTTTTGTGTTTAACGGCCGCAACCGCCGCCCGCCACGTGATCCGGTCAATGCCTTGTTGTCGTTTCTGTATAGCGTGTTGGGCAAGGACATCAACGGCGCGCTGCAAAGCGTGGGGCTGGATCCGCAAGTGGGCTTTCTGCACGCCGACCGGCCGGGGCGCGACAGTTTGGCACAAGATATTTTGGAAGAATTCCGCGCTTGGTGGGTGGACAGAATGGTGCTTAGCCTGATTAACCGCGGCCAAATCCGCCTACAGGATTTTGAGACCGAAGCCAGCGGCGCGGTGAATATCAAGGCGGATGCGCGCAAGCTGTTGTTTCAAAGCCTGCAAGCGAAAAAGCAGGAAAAAATCATTCATCCGTATTTGCAGGAAGAAGTGGAAATCGGTTTGCTGCCTTATATTCAAGCCATGCTGCTGGCACGGCATCTGCGCGGCGATTTGGCCGAATACCCGCCGTTTTTGATGAGATAGCCCATGCTGATGTTGATTACCTATGATATTTCGCTGGAAGACCCCGAAGGCCAAGCACGTTTGAGGCGGATTGCCAAACTGTGCCTGGATTACGGTGTGCGAGTACAATATTCGGTATTCGAATGCGACATCGCCCCCGATCAATGGGTGCGCCTGAAAGCCAAGCTGCTCGCCACCTACCAACCTGAAACCGACAGTCTGCGCTTTTACCATCTGGGCAGCAAATGGCGGCGCAAAGTGGAGCACCACGGAGCTAAAGCTACGGTAGATATATTCAAAGATACACTGATTGTGTAGCGCGCTAACCTGTTGTTCTCATAAAATTGCGGGAAGGTTGGCGATGGTTGATTTCTTTAACAATTTGGATAGAAAATAGTTATTTTGCTATGCTAAAATAATTCAAAGTGCCATCACCAAAGT
>NZ_VDHB01000037.1:0-614 GCF_006227735.1 Testudinibacter sp. 'clade 2' | reverse complement strand
GCTCCTTCGCAGGAGCGTGAGTTGAAACTGTCCCGCCTGCCGGGACGGAAGCGGTGATTATCCCTCGCTCCTTCGCAGGAGCGTGAGTTGAAACTGGCACAGCAATACGCCGAGGAAGCACTGCAACCCTCGCTCCTTCGCAGGAGCGTGAGTTGAAACCAATGTTTCATCAGGTTGTTTCATCGCCGATTGACTCGCTCCTTCGCAGGAGCGTGAGTTGAAACTATCATTAGTCATCCTCATGCAATAAAAAGCCCTGACTCGCTCCTTCGCAGGAGCGTGAGTTGAAACAGTTGTTCCCTGACGAACTATATCAGATAGAGGGCTCGCTCCTTCGCAGGAGCGTGAGTTGAAACCTGCAACATATTTAGAAACTGGATTTTGTTGAGACTCGCTCCTTCGCAGGAGCGTGAGTTGAAACATACTTATCATCCCGATAACCATCAGACTCAACACTCGCTCCTTCGCAGGAGCGTGAGTTGAAACCTCAACTGGTTTGCCTTCATCTTCCAGAACAGAACTCGCTCCTTCGCAGGAGCGTGAGTTGAAACCAGACTCTGCAACATCCCCTCCGGAGTCATTATCTCGCTCCTTCGCAGGAGCGTGAGTTGAAA
>NZ_VDHB01000036.1:0-7399 GCF_006227735.1 Testudinibacter sp. 'clade 2' | reverse complement strand
AGTCCCGTCCATTCCGCCATTTTTCAGCCCGATATATTAGGGTCTGTTTATTTTCCTAAATTAAGCAAAATGCATAAGGTCTGTTGCTCTTTGTTTATAACTTTCACTATTCGCCACCCTGAAAATTCGGTATCATCTTGCAACATCACCCCATAATAAATATGACGACAGCTTTCGTCCATCGAGGTTTTATATGACTCCTGTAGTTGCCCTAGTCGGGCGCCCTAACGTAGGCAAATCCACACTGTTCAACCGTTTGACCCGCACGCGTGATGCATTGGTCGCCGATTTTCCCGGACTGACTCGCGATCGCAAATATGGCCATGCGCATATTGCTGGGCATGATTTTATTGTGATCGACACTGGCGGTATCGACGGCACGGAAGAAGGTGTGGAAGAGAAAATGGCGGAACAGTCACTGTTGGCGATTGAAGAAGCCGATGTGGTGCTGTTTATGGTGGACGCCCGTGCCGGGTTAACGCCGCCGGATATCGGCATTGCCAATTATCTGCGCCAGCGGGAAAAAACGACGGTGGTGGTTGCCAACAAAACCGATGGTATTGATGCCGATTCACACTGTGCTGAATTTTATCAATTGGGTTTGGGTGAAATTGCGCAAATCGCAGCAGCACAAGGACGCGGCGTCAACAATTTAATCGAAGACGTGCTGGCGCCATTTGCCGAGCAATTACAGCAATCTGAAAATGAGCAGCAACAGCAAAGTGCGGTTGAGGATCAAGAGTGGGATCAGGATTTTGATTTCAATAATGAAGAAGATACCGCACTTTTAGATCAGGCATTGGCAGAAGAACAAAATGATGAAGCCGCAGCACAAGATCTGCATAAAAATATTAAAATTGCGATTGTCGGGCGCCCAAATGTCGGTAAATCGACTTTAACCAATCGCATTTTAGGCGAAGATCGGGTGGTGGTTTACGACTTGCCCGGCACCACGCGCGATAGTATCTATATTCCTATGGAGCGTGACGGTCAACAATATACTATTATCGACACTGCCGGAGTGCGCAAACGTGGTAAAGTCACGCTTGCAGTAGAAAAATTTTCGGTGATCAAAACCCTGCAAGCGATTCAAGATGCCAATGTGGTGCTGCTGACCATCGACGCTCGTGAAGGCATTTCCGATCAAGATTTGTCGCTGCTCGGCTTTATTCTGAATGCTGGGCGTTCGTTGGTAATTGTGGTCAATAAATGGGACGGCTTAAGCCAAGATGCCAAAGATCAGATCAAATCCGAGCTGGATCGCCGTTTAGATTTCATTGATTTTGCTCGGATTCATTTTATTTCTGCCCTGCACGGCAGCGGTGTCGGCAATCTGTTTGAGTCGGTACAAGAGGCTTATCAATGTGCCACCAAGCGTTTCTCCACTTCGATGTTGACTCGCATTTTGCAAATGGCGACCGACGAACACCAGCCGCCGCTTGCTTCCGGCAGACGAATTAAGCTGAAATATGCCCACCCAGGCGGGCATAACCCGCCGATTATTGTGATTCACGGCAATCAGTTGGACAAACTTGCCGACTCTTACAAACGCTATTTATCCAACTACTATCGCCGTAGTTTGAAAATTATCGGTACTCCTATTCGGATTCAATTCCAAGAAGGCAGTAATCCGTTTGCCGGACGACGCAACAGCTTGACCCCGAATCAGCTGCGCAAACGTAAACGCTTGATGAAATTCATCAAAAAAGCGAAAAAATAGTCACTGTCCGCCCTTAAACAGGCGGTTTTAGTACACTGTCATTAGATGAGAACATGATGGAAAGCGGATTTGTCGCCTCAATGTTATTTTCGGCAAGCGTAACCCTGCCGAATATTTTAATGCTGATCTTGGGTATCTATCTGAAAAAAATCGGTATGATCAATGACCATTTCAGCAATCAAGGCTCAAAGCTAGTGTTTAACATCACCCTGCCAGCGCTGCTTTTCCTCAGCATCATCAAAAACCCAACCGATTACAGCTCGCAGCTCAGTGTGGTCAGCATCGGCATTTTGGGTACGTTAATCCTGTTTATCTTGGCAGAGCTGTTTGCCGCCCGTTATGTCAATGACAAAAAAGAGCGTGGCACGTTTGTGCAAGGTGTGTTCCGTGCCAACAGCGGCATCATCGGCTTATCACTCTGTGCCAATGCTTACGGCTCTGCCGGCTTGGCGATTGCTTCGGTTTATACTGCGATTATCACCCTGCTGTTTAACGTGCTGGCGGTGATCACCCTCAGTCGTTCTTTAGCGGAAGGCGGCAAGACCAATTTTGTTTATATTTTCAAACAGTTGATTAAAAATCCGCTGATTTTGTCGATTATTGCCGCATTAATTTTCACCCGTTTAGGTGTCAACTTGCCGCAGACGCTGATCAGCACCGCCGATTACTTGGCGGATATGACACTACCGCTGGCGCTGCTTTGTGCCGGCGCCAGTTTGAACCTCAGGAATATGGATACCTCCTCACAAGTGGCGATCTGGTCGAGTATCGGGCGAGTTTTGCTTGCGCCGCTGCTGATGGTGTTGATTGCCCGTTTGTTTGGTTTGCAAGGGATTGATTTAGGGGTGATTTTCTTGATGTCTGCCACTCCGGCAGCCGCAGCCAGCTATGCGATGGTCAGAAGTATGGGCGGCTATGCCAAAACCGCCGCCAATATTATTGGGATCACCACCTTCGCAGCCATGTTCGGCTCGTCAATCGGGATTGTGATTCTGAAACAATTGAATTGGATGTAACTTAAAGATAGCTGACATACGGTGATACATCATGGATTTTGGCTTTTTCCAATTTTTGTTCCGCAGTGCCCAACATCAACAGCGCAATCACTTTATCCTGTGCTTCGCAGCCGAACGCTTGGCGCAGTTCGCTGCCATCAATCCAAGGGCCACTAACCCAAACATTGTCAAATCCCTGTGCATTGGCAGCAAGCTGCATCGCATAAGTGGCACAACCTGCCGTCAGCATCTGCTCCCAGCCCGGCACTTTGCCAATCTCATTATTAATTTTGGCGATCACCGCGATAATCATCGGCGCACGATGGCTGACATCCGTGGCTTTTTTCTTGCGTTCTTCCCCCAAATTCAGCTCTTCGACCGCACTTTGCAGCAATTGCTCCAACACATCTTGCCCCTGCTTTTCAATGATCACAAAACGATAAGGTGTCAAGCGACCGTGATCCGGTGCATGCAATGCCGCTTGCAAAATATTATCTAACTGCTCGCCCTGCGGTGCCGGCGCAACCAATTTTTTATTTGAACGACGAGTTAGCAATAACTCCAACGCATCCATCTTGATCTCCTTTATCCACTCAATTCTTTGCTTCATTCGGTAAAAATTATTGCTACAATATATACCATTTTCATTTAATTAAGAATTATTCTTTTTTTAAGGAGATCCGAATGAGGGCTTTGGCAAGACTGATTAAATTGCTGTGGCGCGGACTTTGCTTTATCCGTGACTTAGTGATGAATGTTTTTTTTATTTTGTTTGTTATACTCTGTTTTACTTTGGTTGGTATATTTCTACACTCCTCAAGCTCCACCCCCACTATTAAAGAGGGCGCATTATTACTGAACTTAGACGGCTATCTTGCCGACAACCGCCCAGAAAGTAGCTTATTAGACGCCTTACGCGAATTGGACCAGCGCCAGATTCCGCAGCAAATCTCAACTTTCGATGTGGTTGATGTTATCCAGCACGCTGCCGTTGACGATAAAATCAAAGGTATTGTGCTGGATTTGAACTATTTTGAAGGTGGTGATATCCCGTCGCTACAATTTATCGGGCAGGCACTCACCGAGTTTAAAGCACAAAATAAACCGATCTATGCGATTTCCTCTCGCTATTCGCAAGCGCAATACCTGCTGGCAAGTTATGCTGATGAAATTTATATCAATCAACTGGGCGATGTCAGTATTTTTGGTTTGAGCCAAAATAGTTTGTATTTCAAATCATTAATCGACAAATTAGAGATTACGCCACATATTTTCCGGGTCGGAACCTACAAATCGGCGGTGGAGCCTTTTCTGCGCAATGATATGTCTGCCGAAGCCAAAGCCAACAACCGCCTTTGGGTCGATCAAATGTGGCACAACTATTTAGCTCTGGTTGCCAAAAACCGAGGAATTGACCAAAGTGCGGTATCGCCTACGCCACAAACATTTTTGCAGCAACTGAAAGCCCTAAACGGCGACAGCACTGAATATGCTAAACAACGTGGTTTGGTGAATGCCGTGATGAACAATAGCAACATCAGCCACAAATTTAGCGATATTTTTGGTTTTAATCCTGATCGCAGCGACTACCAATACACCCTGTTTAGCGACTATCTGGCGACACTGCCTGATCGCAACAGTGACCCTGCCACTGACAAAATTGCCGTGGTCAATGTCGAGGGTGAGATTATCGATGGCATCAGCACAGATACTTCAGTGGGCGGCGACAGTATTGCCGCCTTGTTGGAAAATGCAATGCGTGATCGCCTTGTTAAAGCTGTTATTTTGCGGATCAATTCTCCCGGCGGCAGTATGGTGGCGTCCGAAGTGATCCGCCAGAAATTAGTCGAACTACGTCAGCAAGGGATACCGGTAGTCGTCTCCATGGGTGGTTTGGCAGCGTCCGGTGGTTATTGGATTGCAACCGAGTCGGACCACATTGTTGCTAACCCAAACACCTTGACTGGCTCAATCGGCGTTTTCTCGGCGTTTTTCACACTGGAAAACACCTTAAATAACTGGGGAATTAACAGTGACGGCGTCAGTACCGGCCCGCTAGCCGAACAAAATCTGGCACAGAATTTATCACCAGAATTAAGCCAATACTTCCAGCTAGGCGTAGAACACGGCTATGATAAATTTTTGCAGATTGTTGCTGACAGCCGTAAATTAACTAAAACGCAAGTGGATGAGATTGCACAAGGGCGAATTTGGCTAGGACAAGACGCCTTAAAAAATAAATTAGTCGATGAATTGGGCGACTTTGACCGTGCGATTGATGCCGCCTTAACACTGATGAATAAACGTAGTTCTGAAGGCAGTGCAGAAATCGATTCTCTTCCGTTACAATGGTTTGTCGACGAACAACCCGATCTCATCAATCGCTTCTTGAATCGTAGCCAAAGCAAGATACAAAGTGCGGTATTGTCACTTTTCGGGCTCAAACCACAGCAGCTGAAACCTATAAAAAACCAATTAGGCTTGCTGAAACATTTCAATGATCCGAAAGGACAATATATCTATTGTCTGGACTGCGGCATCAACTACTAAAACAGCACAATCCATAAAAAATCCCCTTAGATCAAACGAACTAAGGGGATTGCTGAAGAATAGTTGATTAATTAAGCGATAGACTTCTCAATCAACGCAATTAATTGATTCTTCGGTAACGCACCGACTTGAGTCGCCACTGCTTTTGCTTCTTTAAAGATCACTAATGTTGGAATGCTACGCACACCAAATTTTGCTGCCACTTGCTGACTTTCATCAACATTAATCTTCACCACTTTCACTTTTCCGTCTAATTCGACAGCAATATCGTCCAGAATCGGCGCAATCATTTTGCAAGGGCCACACCATGGCGCCCAAAAATCCAAAACAACCGGCAAGTTGGATTGTAAAACATCTTGTTCAAAACTGGCATCAGTGGCATGTACTACTTCACTCATTGTATTTTCCTTAGGTTAACTGTTTATACTATTTACTTGACTATTTCAGTACGGTATAAGATAAGCGCTTCTGTGCGGATTTTCAAGGCATATCCTAAAATAATCCTATCGCTTTTACCGATTTATATTAACTTGCTTTGCTATTCTACGCCGATCTCAATAGTATGGCATGCTAAATAATCAACTTTTTACTTCATTTGGGCTTTCAATATTTCTGACTAAATCAGCAATATTATGCAGTGTCACTTCGGCAATACTGGTCAGCGCCTCTTCGGTTAAAAACGCTTGGTGTCCGGTCATCAACACATTGTGTGACGCGGCTAACAGCGAGAAGGTATCGTCCAGAATCACTTCATTCGATTTGTCTTCAAAGAACAAATCACGTTCATTTTCATACACATCAATCCCTAAACCACGAATTTTACGGCTCTTCAAGGCTTGCAGGGCATCGGTGGTATTAATCAACGAACCACGACTGGTATTCACAATCAACACACCGTCACGCATTTTAGCAAAAGCCTCTTTATCTAACAGATGGTGGTTTTCAGCCGTTGCCGGGCAGTGTAAGGTGATCACATGTGATTGGGCATACAGCGTCTCCAAATCGACATATTCCGCCCCTAGTTCGACCGCTGCCGGATTGATAAAGGGATCATAAGTCAGAATATTCATGCCGAAGCCTTTCAGGATCCGCATCACTGCAACCCCGATTTTGCCACTACCGATCACCCCGGCAGTACGTCCGTGCATATTAAATCCTATCAACCCTTCTAACGAAAAGTTGGCATCACGAGTACGGTTATAGGCTTTATTAATCCGACGATTCAAGGTCAACATCAACCCGACCGTGTGTTCCGCCACTGCCTCCGGTGAATAGGCCGGCACACGCACCACTTTCAAACCAAACTCTTTTGCCGCCTGCAAATCCACATTATTAAAACCGGCGCAACGCAGCGCCACAAATTTAACCCCAATTTGCGCCAATTTCTGCAACACATGACGATCAGCAATATCGTTGACAAAAATACAGACTGCATCTGCTCCTTCCGCCATTTTAGCGGTGCGATCGTTGAGTAAGAAGTCATAAAATTCCAGCTCAAAACCATATTTAACATTGACCAGTTCAAAATAGTTTTTATCATATTTTTTGGTGCTATAAACCACGACCTTCATCATATTCTCCCAGATAGAAAAACCGCACTCAATGTAACAAACTTTGATAAATTCAACAATAGTTGAATTTGAGTGTACGATATTTAAACCGTTATTTTGTGTTATTATACGCCCAATCATTATCCTTGAGCTATTATTGTAAGAAAACGGAGTAAAAATGAAAAAACGTATCCTAGCCCTTTCCGCCAGTGCGATGCTTAGCGCTTGCACAGCCGAGCACAACGAAACACCCGCTATCGGTATGCCCAATCCTGCTTCTGAATATTGCGTGCAGCAAGGCGGTAAACTGGAAATGAAACAAGATAAAGACGGTAACCAATATGCTCTCTGTCATTTACCGGACGGACGTGTGATCGAAGAATGGGAATTGTTTAGAAGCCAGAAATAACAAGATAAAAAAGCCTCGAAATTCGAGGCTTCAGACTGCTGACAAACCCCACTAATTTTTATGGTTAGTGGGTTTTATTTTGGGCGTAGCGGGTCAAAACACTTTTTTAGATTAGATGAAACTTACATGGCTTAGAATCTGCGTTTAATAAGGCTGTTTTTCCTAAAATAAAGCG
>NZ_VDHB01000035.1:0-13361 GCF_006227735.1 Testudinibacter sp. 'clade 2' | reverse complement strand
TGAGCATCTCAAGATAAGCACTGTCTTTAATCTCACGCCGTTCATTGGTGGCTTTGTTTTTGTTGGCATTGGCTTTTAAATGCGTACTGTCGGTAAACCAATGCTTGCCACCGACCACGCCTTTCTCAATGGCTAGGAAAAAGATGGGCATAAAAATCCGTTCAAACACGTCAGTACCGTTAAATCGCCGAAGACGGTTTTGGCTTAAGGTGCTGGCATCAATGACTTTTTCGGTGATAGTCATTCTGAGAAACCAACGATACGCCATATTGACTTCAACTTCTTTGACCAATTGACGTTCACTCTTAATGCCGAAAATATAGCCGAGCAGCATCATTTTGAATAGGCGTACCGGGTCAATGGCGGGGCGACCATTATTATGGCAATAGAGATGAGCTACTTCATCGCGAATAAATTCAAAATCAATGGCTTGGTCGATTTTGCGCACTAAATGGTCTTTCGGCACGAGTTGTTCAAGCGTGACCATTTCGAGTTTGGATTGATTAGAGGGAGGCGGCTTTAACATCGGAAACTCCTTAAAAGGCTTTTCCTTATTAGATCAAAGTCCTAGTAAAATGTCTAGGACTTTGTCAGCAGTCTGGATAAAAAAGCCTCGAAATTCGAGGCTTTTTTATTGATTATAAAAGCTATTCCCACTCAATCGTCGCAGGCGGTTTACCACTGATATCATACACCACGCGCGAAATGCCGCTCACTTCATTGATGATACGGTTAGAGATTTTACCAAGCAAATCATACGGCAAGTGCGCCCAATGAGCGGTCATGAAATCAATGGTTTCCACGGCGCGAATCGAGACGACCCAATCATATTTGCGCCCGTCGCCCATCACGCCAACCGATTTCACCGGCAAGAACACTGTGAAGGCTTGACTGACTTTGTGATACCAATCGGCGTTGTGCAGTTCTTCGATAAAAATCGCATCGGCACGGCGCAGAATATCGCAATACTCTTTTTTCACTTCGCCCAACACCCGCACGCCTAAACCTGGCCCCGGGAACGGATGGCGGTATAGCATTTCGTATGGTAACCCCAACGCTAAACCGATTTTACGCACCTCGTCTTTAAACAGCTCTTTTAACGGCTCAACCAAACCCAACTTCATGTAATCCGGCAAACCACCGACATTGTGGTGCGATTTAATCACATGTGCTTTGCCGGTTTTTGAGGCGGCGGATTCGATCACATCGGGATAAATCGTGCCTTGCGCCAGCCATTTCACATTGGCTTGTTTATGCGATTCTTCGTCAAACACGTCCACAAACACTTTGCCGATCACTTTGCGCTTGGCTTCCGGATCGGCGACACCTGCCAGTTCGTTTAAAAAACGATCTTCGGCATTGACATGAATAATATTCAACCCGAATTTATCGCCGAACATCTCCATCACTTGCTCCGCTTCGTGCAAACGCAACAAGCCGTTATCGACAAATACGCAATGCAAATTTTTGCCAATCGCGCGATGCAGTAAAAGTGCGGTCACCGACGAATCCACACCACCGGACAAGCCCAAAATCACTTCGTCATCGCCCACTTGTGCTTTGATCCGTGCCACCGCATCTTCGATAATATTTTCTGCCGTCCAGCGGTTTTCGCAGCCGCAAATCTTCAGGACAAAATTTTGCAATAGTGCCAGACCGCTCTTGGTGTGGGTGACTTCCGGGTGGAACTGCACCCCGTAAAAACGACGATTTTCGTCCGACATCGCTGCAATCGGGCAAGTGGGTGTGATGGCGGTGATTTGGAAATCTTGCGGCAAGCGGGTCACTTTGTCGCCGTGGCTCATCCAGACATCTAATTGTGATACACCGTTTTGCGATAAACTGTCTTGCAAATCGGCAAACAAACTGTCCGCCGCTTGCAATTCCACAGAGGCATAACCAAATTCACGGTGATCAGAATTTTCAGTCAAACCGCCCAACTGCATTGCCATGGTTTGCATACCATAGCAAATACCCAGCACCGGTACGCCGGCGTTAAACACATACGCTGGTGCGCGTGGGCTGTTATCTTCGGTGGTGCTTTCCGGGCCACCGGAAAGAATAATCCCGCTCGGATTAAAATCACGAATATCCTGCTCAGACACATCCCAAGCCCACAATTCGCAATATACGCCGATTTCACGCACCCGACGGGCAATCAGTTGGGTATATTGCGAACCGAAGTCCAGAATTAAAATTTTATGTTGGTGAATGTTGTTCATCTATTGTTCTCTAAAGTTGGATAAATCATCTTTTAATAGGTCAGTAATTTTTGCAGTTCATGTTCAAGCTGTTTTTTATCGGGCAAATAAAGCTGATACTTGCTCACAAAAAGCTGATTAGTCATATTTTCAAGGGCATATTCTACCAAAATTCGGTCTTTGTATGCCCCCAAAACGATCCCAATCGGAAGATTATCATCTGCAACATTTTCCTCTTTTTGGAAATAGTTGAGATATAAATTCATTTGCCCAATATCTTGATGGCTCAGTTCACCACGCTTTAAATCAATCAGTACAAAGCATTTGAGTATGCGGTGATAAAAGACTAAATCTACATAAAAATGCTTACCACCAAGTGAAATTTTATATTGGCGACCGATAAAGGCGAATCCCTTACCAAGCTCTAATAAAAATTGTTGTAAATTAGTTATTAACTGTTGTTCTAACTCCGTTTCTAAATATTGATGCGCTTGCGGAATATTTAGAAATTCCAATACAAAAGGATCTTTAATGATATCTTCAGGTTGCTGAATTTCTTGTCCTTTTTCCGCTAGGGATAATACGCCTGCTTTATCTTTGCTCAACGCTAAACGATGAAAAAGCATACTTTTCATTTGACGCTTTAATTCACGCACACTCCAGTTTTCTTTTTCGGCTTGCTTGGTGTAAAAGCTGATTTCTAAAGGGTGATTAGTTTTAAGAATTTCAACGTAATGGCTCCAGCTCAATTTGAATTGTCCAGACACCGTCTGGACTTTTGAGTAACCAAGATAAAATTGCCTGATTTGAAATAAATTTGAGCGACTAAAACCTTTACCGTAACGTTCAGTTAAATCTTTGGCTAATTGCTCTAATAATTTACTACCATAAACCGACTTTTCCTGCCCACCTTGCTCAAATAGCACAATATGCTGACCAATCAGCCAATAAGTTTGTACCAAAATAGTATTAACCGACTGCGCTGCCTGTGAACGACCTTGTTGTAACAGCTTGCCAATATGTTCAACAAGAGCTGAGTAATGGGTGGTAGTCTTCATCACATCTCCTCTCGATACCTTATCTATTTTTATCAGCGATCATTGAAAAACCGCACTTTAAGCCTTATAGCGAACGATAATTCGGCGCTTCTTTGGTAATCGTGACATCATGCACATGGCTCTCTTTGATGCCGGCGCCGCTGATTTTGACGAATTCCGCTTTGGTTCGCAGTTCTTCGATCGTGGCGCAGCCGGTTAACCCCATGCACGAACGCAAGCCGCCCATTTGCTGATGGATAATCTCTTTCAGCAGCCCTTTGTATGGAATGCGTCCTTCAATCCCTTCCGGCACGAGTTTATCGGCGGCATTATCCGATTGGAAATAGCGATCAGACGAGCCTTTGGTCATCGCACCTAATGACCCCATGCCTCGATAGGCTTTGAATGCACGACCTTGATACAGTTCGATTTCACCCGGCGCTTCTTCTGTGCCCGCCAACATTGACCCCATCATCACGCAAGACGCCCCGGCGGCAATCGCTTTGGCTAAATCACCGGAATAGCGGATGCCCCCGTCAGCGATCACAGGAATGCCACGCCCTTGCAGCGCTTCTGCCGCATCGGCGATTGCGGTGATTTGCGGCACGCCAACACCAGTTACAATACGGGTGGTGCAAATTGATCCCGGTCCAATCCCGACTTTGACCGCACTTGCTCCAGCATCCGCCAACGCAATCGCACCGGCTGCGGTCGCAACGTTGCCCGCCACAATCGCTAGTTCAGGATATTTAGCACGGGTTTCACGCACCCGTTGCAACACACCTTCGGAATGGCCGTGCGAGGAATCAATCAACAGCACATCAACGCCGGCTTCTACCAACGCCTCAATTCGGCTTTCATTACCTGGTGCGGCACCAACGGCTGCCCCGACCCGCAAGCGGCCAAATTTGTCTTTACAGGCATTCGGTTTACTTTCGGCTTTTTGGTAATCTTTAAGGGTGATCATACCAACCAGTTTAAATGCATCGTTGACCACCAACACTTTTTCAATCCGATGAGCGTGCATTAACGAAAACGCCTCTTCGCGCGGCTCATTTTCTTTCACTGTCACCAACCGCTCTTTCGTCGTCATCACCGACGTCACCGGACGATCCAAGTCAGTCACAAAACGCACATCTCGCCCGGTGACAATTCCGACCAATTCGCCATTTTCAGTGGTGACCGGATAGCCAGCAAAGCCATTCTTTTTGCTTAATACTGCCAAATCGCGCAAACTCATGTCTGGGCGCACTGTGATCGGATCGCTCACAATCCCGCTTTCAAATTTTTTCACACGACGCACGCGATCCGCTTGGCGTTCGATGCTCATATTTTTATGGATAAAACCGATGCCGCCCTCTTGCGCAAGGGAGATCGCCAATTTTGCTTCGGTGACAGTGTCCATCGCCGCCGATAAAACCGGAATATTTAAGCGGATGTCTTTGGTCAAATAAGTGGATAAATCTGCGGTATTAGGCAAAACAGTGGAATGGGCAGGAAGCAATAAAACATCATCGAAGGTTAAGGCTTCTTTCACGACTCTTAGCATGGCAATATCTCTCTGATTGGAAAGTTGAAGTAAAAATATTGCGCTCGGATTATACAGATCTTCATTTGAGTTGTGAATTTTTTCTTTCGCTTTTTCCGCTGCTATTTTTTCCTACATTGGGCTTGAGCTCCTGCCGTGATTGCCGTAGCATGGCAACAATTTTTTATTGACAAGCAAGGAGAGATGATGCGGTATGACAAAATGAGTGCGTTTATTGTAATGGATATTGTGCGTGAAGCGGGGAAATACCCGAATGCCATTCATTTTGAAATCGGGCAGCCCGATCTGCCACCGTCGCCTAAGGTGAAAGCCGCATTGCAAAGTGCGGTCGAAGATAACCGTTTCAGCTACACCGAAAGTTTAGGCTTATATGCGCTGCGTGAGAAAATTTGCCAATATTATCGCAGCACTTATCAAATCGACATCGCCCCGGAACGTGTGCTGCTCACACCGGGCACCAGCGGCGCTTTTTTGATTGCTTATGCGTTGACGCTGGCAGACGGCGATAAACTGGGTTTAACCGATCCTGCTTATCCCTGCTACAAAAATTTTGCCCACATGATGGAAGTCGAACCGCACTTTATCGCGGTTGATAAAAGCAGTTGCTATCAATTAACTGTCGCCCAGCTGCAAGCGCAAACCGAAAAAATCCGCGCCTTGCAGATTTCTTCCCCTGCCAATCCGACCGGTAATATTTACAGCGCTGAAAATTTGCAAGCCTTAAATGAATATTGCCGTCAGCATGAAATCGCGTTTATTTCCGACGAACTGTATCACGGCTTAGTTTATGAAGAACAAGCAGCCACCGCACTGCAATTCAATCCTGATGCGTATGTGATCAACGGCTTTTCCAAATATTTCTGCATGCCCGGTGCGCGCTTAGGCTGGATTATCGTGCCGCAACACAAAGTGCGGGAAGCAGAAATTATTGCACAGAATATCTTTATCTGTGCACCGACCTTGAGCCAATACGGCGCATTAGAAGCGTTTGATCATGCGTATTTAGCCCAAATCCAAAGCACGTTCCGTGAACGGCGGGACTATCTATATAACGAACTAAAACAGCTTTTTACCATCGAATTTAAACCGCAAGGGGCGTTTTATCTATGGGCGGACGTATCACATTACACCGATGACAGTTATCGCTTCGCCAAAGAAATGCTCGCTGAAATCCAAGTGGCCACCACCCCGGGCATCGACTTCGGCACAAACGGCACCAAGCACTACCTGCGTTTTGCCTACACCCGTGAGATTGCCCATATGCACGAAGGCGTGGAACGATTGAAAGGTTGGTTGCGAAGCAGAGCTTGAGGCATTTGCTAAAATAGCGCGGTTATAATGCTTTTAAGGTTTCAAACAGTTGTGGTTGACGCTCAAGCATAATCAACAGCTTGAGTGCCGGACCATTTGGAATCCGGCGATTCAACTCCCATGATTGCACCAAAGAAAGACTAACGCCTAGCATTTGAGCAAACTCCTGCTGTTTTAACCGCTGAGCTATTCGCAAATTTTTTACATCGGGAATTTTTACCGTGTGAATATATTCTTCTGCAACGTTCAACTCGCCTGTTTCAATTGCGATCATTTGCTCTACGCTGGTTCTTAAACGCTCGAAAAAATGCGCTTTCATGGTTATTTTTCCTCTTTTAATTGTGCAGTAAGTTGCTTTAATATCCATTTTTCTGACATAGTCAGATTTTGTTTTGCACTTTTAGGATACATCATCAATAGATACAACCGCTCTTTCGGCATCAGCAGATAATAAATAATCCGCACACCAGCACTTTTCCCTCTATGGTTATCTCTCAGCTTCCAGCGAATTTTTCGACACCCACCTGTCTGAGGCATAATATCGCCGAGATCATAATGCTCCAGCAAATACTCTTGAAATTGCCGATATTCATCTTCCGATAGCAAAGCTTTTCGATCTTCAGTAAAAATCGGGGTTTCAATAAACGTTAAGAATTTTTCTGCCACGATAGCGATTTCCAATTAAATTTATAATACTCGTACCAAGTACGAAAATCAATAATTCCCTCTCTGTTTCAGTGAAAGCATAAAAGTAAAAATAATGAGGAAAATGTTTTCAATATTTTCCTGCGATCCAAATCGCAATAATTAGGATCTTTTATTGGAAAAATATGAGGAGTGGTGCGATCTCTGACAGATACGCAAGCAAAATGCGGTGAAATCTATTCTTAAGAAAATAATCAGGGCGGCAATTGCCGCCCGTCAGGTAATTTGATGATTATTGGTTTTTAAAACCCAGCATCCGTTTTAAGGTATTGTTTTTATCGATAATATGGTGTTTCAATGCGCCAGCAACATGCAACAAAATCGCTGCCAGCATAATGGGCAGCAGGCTTTCGTGAACTTCACCGGCAATACTCGCCAAGCCCGGATTTAACGTTTGACGCTGACCGTCCACTAGATTTGCCGACACCAAATCCAAACCAAACAGTTGCAGCCCATGCCCACCACCGATCGAGAGCAACATGCCGGAAATAGGGAATGCCAATGTGCCTAAAATCAAAACCCAATGCACCAATTTTGCCAAAGCCTCTTCCCAGTTTTTGTGTTGTGCAACGGGTTGCGGCCAGCCGTTTTTCCAGCGCCATAACGCACGGATCACAATAAAGAAAAAGATAAAAATGCCCAACGATTTATGGGTAGGGTACAAATCATAACTGCTGGTTTCAGTCATATAAACCCCTAAGCTCATCAAGCCGAGAATAAAAAAGGCAATTAACCAATGCAGTGAGAGAGTGATATGCGACAGGCGTTCGCGCGTATCTTTCATTTTTGACATACCATGTTCCTGTGAGTAAATGTTGCTTTAAATAAAGTAAAATGCGTTAGCGGGCGACTATTATAATCAGTTCGCCACTAAAGCATAGCAGAAATTTGTTAAAATTTGCTTAAGCGCCACTATGCGTCCGACGTATCCGGCGAAATGTCAATCACGCGACTCACCACTGCGCCACGGCTGAAACGAGTGGTGATGTTGTCCCCCAAACGTAACTGGCGACTGTCCACAATCGCCTTGCCTTGTGCATTTTGGCTGATCGAATAGCCCCGTGCCAGCACATTCAGCGGGCTTAAGCTGTTCAACTTGGCACAAGCACCGGAAAATTGGTACTGTTTAACGCTCATATTCTTTTCAATCGCAGTCGCTAACCGCACTTTCCATTGTTGCAGATGCTGCTGCCGTTGTCCGATAGGATAACGCAATGGATTTTGCTGTAGTCGCTGCTGTAAATTAGCGTGACGATTAATCTTGCGATCCAGCTGTTTAGTCAGCGCTTGTTTTAAACGCCAGAGCAATTGTGCATTTTGCTGGCGCTGAAATGCCAGTTGTTTGCTTGGATGCTGGTTGGCAAGGCGTAGTCTTAAGCGTTCCAACCGTTGTTGTTGGCGATTGAATAAGCGATCAAACGCCATTTCTAAATGTTGTAGGTTATATTGTAAGCGTTGCAGCAGTTCTTTATGATCGCGGCTAACCATCTCCGCCGCTGCTGACGGCGTTGGTGCGCGTAGATCAGCCACAAAATCGGCAATCGTCACATCGGTTTCATGTCCGACGGCGCTGATAATCGGGATCTGCGAGGCAAAAATCGCTCTTGCCACCGCTTCTTCATTAAAGCACCACAAATCTTCCAACGAACCGCCGCCACGCCCGACAATCAGCACATCCGCTTCTTGGCGAATATTTGCCAGTTCGATCATTTGTACAATCTCCCCTGTGGCATCTTTGCCTTGCACTTGCGTCGGGTAGATCACCACTTCTAAACTGGGATCGCGCCGTTGCAGCACCTGCAAAATATCTTGCAGCGCCGCCCCGCTCTTCGAGGTCACAATGCCAATCCGGCGATTAAAGTGCGGTATCGGTTTTTTGCGTTGTTGTGCAAACAAGCCTTCCGCAGCTAGCTTTTGTTTCAGTTGTTCAAATTGTTGCTGTAATAAGCCGTCACCGGCAGGTTGCATGCTGTCAATAATCAGTTGGTAATCACCGCGCGGTTCATACAAGCTAACCGTTCCACGCACCAGCACTTGCATGCCGTTCTGCGGACGAAAACCCACTCGACTGTTTTTCATGCGGAACATGGCACAGCGCAGTTGTGCATTTTCATCTTTGAGGCTGAGATACCAATGCCCGGACACCGGTTGGCTGAAGTTGGAAATCTCCCCGGTCAGCCAAATATGCCCAAGCTGCCCTTCGAGCAACAAGCGTGCGGTTTGATTGAGTTGACTGACGGAGTAGATGGTGTTTTGCATGGGATTACCGTTATTATATGATTATTTTCGTATTTTTATCTTTTATCTTAAGTTAACTATCGGATTTCGCCGATGGCGACTTACTTTTCTTTGCTTCGCCAAAGAAAAGTAAGCCAAAGAAAGGCGACCCCAGTTGTAGTGCGACTCTTCGCCTTTGCTAATTTCTACGGTCAATTTGTAAACTTGCCTGCTACGCAGGCTTCGAACACGACAAATTGACCTTGAAATCTTCACGCAAACGCTCAGGCACTACAGATGGGGAATTTAAAACCAAACTCACCTCACTTTCATTTTTCTTTCTATTTTTAAAATCTCATACTTTGCGTCGTATTTTTCTGCTTCCCTTGTGAACCACCTTAGAGGGTGTAAAATTTAAAAGAAAGTCTCCGCAAAGCGAAATAACAGTAGCAATAAATAAACCTACTCCCCCAACACCAACCAACCGTTTTCCAACCAACTGCACAGTGAATCCAGCAACAGATTCTGCGCCATTTCATCATCACAATTTGCAACATAACCTTGCAAAGCCGCCCAATCCAACACAACGCCGTTTGCCAGATCTTTTAAAACCGCACTTTCCAGTTCACTTAACTCGTCTAACCACTCGCCATTGACGTACAATGCAAACGGCTGTTCGGTGTAAAGTATTTTACTGTTGCTGTCCTGCTGAATGGTCGCACCGTCTTGCAACATCTCGCTCAATTCTTCCGGATAAAATTCATCGTCCGATTGTAATAACTCATAACGACGGCTGCTGACCGCAGTTGCCACCGCATGCTGAAATAATCGATCAAACTCTGGCGACTGACTCAGATGATCCAGCAATTGCTGTTTCATATTCTGCACCATGGCCGGATCCAGTTGCGCCAATGGTTGGGCATTTGGCGACAAACGCAACGGAATATTCAACGCTGCCGGATTAAAGTGCGGTGTTGGATGGCAGATCGCATCATTGATATTGTCGATCAAGTCGCCCAAATTCGGATAACGCAACCCGAACGACACCGTCAAACAGTCGTCCTGCGCCACGCCGTAATGCGACAAACGTGACGGCACATACAGCACATCGCCCGGCGCCATCACTTCATCCAGCAACAAATCGCCCATCTCATCAAAAATTCGAATCGGTTGGTTCGGTTTAAATTCGGTGCTCGGGTCGCACCATTTGCCGAGCTGCCAACGACGATGTCCGTAAGCCTGCACTAAAAATACATCGTATTCATCATAATGCCGCCCGACCGATCCGCCTTGCGGTGCATACGACACCATAATATCGTCACGCTGCCATTGCGGAATAAAACCAAATGCTTGCCATAATTCACCCAACTCCGGTGACCACTGTTCCAAATTTTGCACCAGCACCGACCATTGCGGCGGCAATTTGCTGAAATCTTTTTTGTTTAATGGGCTGGTTTTCAGTGTCCACCGCTCTTCACCCTGCGGATCTTGTTCGGTTTTCAACAAGCGTGCCGTCACATCATCCTGCTGAGCCAAGTCAATAATATCTTGCGGCTCAAGCAAGCCAACGATTTGCGGCAAGCCGTTTTTGATCAACAGGGGCTTTTTCTGCCAATATTGTGCAAGAAACTGCTCGGCACTGATTTCATTCGGAAGACAATAAGCGATTTTTGACATGAGGTTATCCTTTTAATTTATTTTGACAGTTCTTTTTTAGCCAGCGCTTTGGCTTCGGCACGTTGTTGTTTTTCTTGCGCCTTTTGCGCTTCTAATTCTTGTTTTTGCTGCTCGGCACGCTTACGACGAATCTCTTTCGGATCGGCCAGCAACGGACGGTAAATTTCAATCCGATCGCCATCTTGCAACACATCGGTCAATTTTGCCAAACGACTAAAAATGCCAACGGTATTGCTGCGCAGATCAATCTCTTTATACTGTTCCAAAATTCCCGATTGTAGAATCGCATTTTGGATAATCGTGCCCGGTTCAACTTGATAACTTTGCAAAAAATAGCTGTCCGGTAGCGCATACGCAATTTGAATCGTAATGTTGTCTACTGTCGTTGGTTCAGACATCGTACACCTCTTTGGCGCGCTGTTTAAACGCATCAATCATCTTCATCGTCAGCTGTTCAAAAATTTTGCCGAATACCGCACTGATTAGCGCACTGGAAAATTCAAAATCGAGTTTCAACCGAATTTGGCAGCTGTGTTCATCAATTTCATCAAACTGCCAATAGCCTTGTAAGAAACGGAACGGCCCTTCAACCAACTGCATTTGGATCTGTTTATTCGGTTGCATAGTGTTGCGGGTGGTAAATTGTTGGCTAATTCCGGCTTTGCTGATCACCAGCTGCGCCGTCAATTCGTTTTCATTGCTAACCAATGTTTGGCTGGCAACGCAACCCGGCAGAAATTCCGGATATTGTTCGTAATTATTAACCAATTGATACATCTGCGCTGCGCTGTAACCCACCAACGCCGATTGATTAACGGACGGCATGAGATTCCTACTTATAGCAAAAAATAATCTGCGTAATATACGCTATGGAATGGGGAAGATCAAACGAGAGACGCTGCCAATCTAAAGAATCATTATCGCTAATTTAATCGGTTCAAAAGTCACTTTTTCTTTTCAGATTAACAAATTAATAATAAAAGCATCGTTGCGCTTGACATCCCCCCCCCCTTTTTAAAGTAGGATAACAAAACTGTCTATTTTCTTCTTTAAGGGATCATTATGCAACAAAATAAATCACAGCAAATCCTAAAAATGCTCAACCAAGTTAATTGGGTTTATCGTATCCTATTTTGGGTTATTATTGCTTTCTTTGGTTTAATTGTGGTCGAGAATTTTATCCAAGGTTTGGCCAATGGCATTATTACCTTAATCATCTCTATTTTTGTCGCCCTGTTCTTAATTAAACTGGTTTTCGGTATTATCAATTTAACCTATGCCAATCTACAATATACTCGTTGTCTGAAATTAATGAATGAACAGCTTAGAGAATCCGGCATTTCCATCACCTTATCGCAGCAATCAAAAGTACCACCTAGCCTTTTTGCCATTGATACCGCCAACAAATTACTGTTTATTAATAACCAACAGACTGATTATGAACCGCTTATCTTTGATAAAACAAAGTTAATTTCCGCAAAAGTGGAGCGGGAATCAACCGTTCACACCACAACGAAGCATAAAGGCAGTGTCGCGGTATTTGGCTCATCATTTGGTTATAACTTCGGCAGTAAATCAACCTCCACCAGCCATATTACTGAAACTGCTTTTTTAGAATTGCAATATTTAACCGAGCAGAAAACCAGTTTTACTCTTGTGATTCCCTATGGCGGCAATCGCCGTGGCGCAGAAGAAGCCTTGAATACAATCCAGCAGTTCTAGAGTAGTGTCCCTAACCAAGGGAATAAACTTCCTCTGGTTAGGGATATCTGGTTAGGGAAAAATAACGTTATTATCCATTATGACAAACTAACACTTAAATTAAGCTTCTTGCCTAAAGCTGAAAATGCACGTCCGATCGTGTCAATTTTGGTGGTGTGGTTTAAATTTGTGATCCGCTGCATTTCCTGCGGTTTTACTTTAATACGCCTTGCCAATTCCACATTACTAATATTTTGTGCGATCATTTCATTTAACAGTAACACTTTTGCCGCCACACTGAGCGGCAATTCAATCAGATATTCTCCCTCCTGTAACGCACTTGGTGAAGGCACAGCACGATGATCTTCAAAATAGAAATCCATTGCAGTCAATAACGCATCTTTTGCCATAAAAAATGCATCGTCCAAATCATCACCGCAAGTAATCGCTTCGGGAATATCACGAAAAGTGACATTATAACCGTCACCCTCTTTATCAAATTTTGCCGGATAGAACATCATTACCTCTTACCGATTAACAGCCAAAAATTTATATTACTTAAGACCTAATTGCTTCTTAACTGCCTGAACTGTCCCCGTTTTTATCTCTTTCGACGGATGACGAGGGAGCACCGATTGTTTGCCGTTAAGATACAATCTGATATGATTTGAGCCCTCTTTTTTCTCAACACCCTGCGCAATTAGCCATCTTAAAAACTCACTTTGTTTCATCCTTCCCCCGTGGTTTTAAGATAAATTGAAAATAAACAAAAATGATTATTTCGTCAAGAAAAACAAACAAAAATGTTGATTTATTTTTCTTGTCTTAAACGAATAATGGCGTAAGAAAAATCAAGCGACAAACAGATTAAACCTATTTTTCGATCTAGATCGTAGAATAGGGTCTGTTGATCTTTGTTTATATTTTGAGTTGTCGTTTAAAATAAGCACAATCTAGGCGTAA